>CBDTVS010000035.1:0-9624 GCA_965364245.1 uncultured Gammaproteobacteria bacterium
AGCAGGGGACTCATAATCCCTTGGTCCCAGGTTCGAGTCCTGGCGGGCCCACCATTCGCACTTTCCGTAACCCTTCCCCAAAGGTCCGCATCTACGCCTTGCGTAATGTGGCAGCGCTACTCAGGGTCTCCTGATCAATCCGGCTTTGTGCTGCGCGCGGGAGGGTCATCCGTGATGCTGAACGATCTTCGCCTTAAGACGCTTACGGTTGTCTTGCCCGTCGCGCTTTTCCTGGCCATGCCGGCAACTGCCGAAACGCTGAAACTCACCGATCCCGACGCCATGACTCTTGCCGCCGAACTCAGCGATCGCATCGACGACCTCTCGGCGAAGGTCATGGCCTGCATCGACGACCATGGCGGCGACCACGAGCCGTGCATCTGTCTCGACGCCTGCAACTGCCCGTTCAAGTCCGAGTACACGGCTGCGGAACAGGCCTTCCGCGAGGCCCTAACGCAGCATCCCGAGTGGCAGGACCGGATGATCCACTTCACCCGGCCCGGCGCCCCGCTGGGCTACAACCTCGCCTTCGACGGCCTGGCGCGCCAGTTCGCGGCATCCTGCGCGAAATGACCCGAGCGCGCCTGGGGTGCCGAAGTGCCCGGTGCGCCTGATGGTAGACGCAATTATCGTGCTGATTTCAGTGATTTTTGTTACGGCATGACCCCGGTCGGGCACGGCGTGGGTTGACCGGTGTCATCACGTCGTCTTTGCTGGAACGGTAAAAGGGAGTTGCGGCGCTGCCAATCCCGTGCGACGCGCTATGCCCACCCGGATCGAAGGATCGATGCACCGCAAAATCCACCTCGTCGCCGTGCTCGGCCTGCTGTTGCTGGCCACGCAAGCGTTGGCCCAGGAGCCGCCGATCCGCGTCGGCATCCTCCACTCCACGACCGGCACCATGGCAATCAGCGAGACGACGTTGAAGGACGTCATGCTGATGCTGGTCGAGCAGCAGAACGCCCGGGGTGGACTGCTCGGGCGCCGGCTGGAGGCAGTGGTAGTCGATCCCGCCTCTGACTGGGACCGCTACGCCGAGAAGGCGCGCGAGCTGCTGGTCGAGCGCGAGGTCGACGTGATCTTCGGCTGCTGGACGTCTGCGTCTCGCAAGGCGGTGCTGCCGGTCATCGAGCAGCACGACGGTCTGCTCTTCTACCCGGTGCAGTACGAGGGGCAGGAGAGTTCGCGCAACATCATCTATACCGGCGCGGTGCCGAACCAGCAGGCGTTGCCAGGGATCGATTACCTGATGCAGGAGGAGGGCATCGAGCGCTGGATCCTGCTCGGCACCGACTACGTCTACCCGCACGTGACCAACGAGATCGTCGCCGCCTACCTCGCCTCGAAGGGGGTAGCCGAGGAGGCCGTCACGGTGAGCTACACGCCGTTCGGCCACCGTGATTGGCAGGAGATCGTCAGCCGCATCAAGCGGATCTCTCGCGAGGGGCGGCGCACGGCGGTGATCTCGACCATCAACGGCGACGCGAATCTGGCCTTCTACAATGAGCTCAGCGAGCAGGGCGTCGACGGCGCCGACGTGCCGGTGATGGCGTTGAGCGTCGGCGAGGAGGAACTCTCCGGCATCGACGCCACCACGCTCGAAGGCCATCTCGCGGTGTGGGGCTACTTCCAGTCGGTCGACGATCCGCGCAACAACGAGTTCATCGCCGCGTGGCGCGACTATATCGGCGATCCGAACCGCGTCACCAACGATCCGATGGAGGCGCACTACCTCGGTTTCAACCTCTGGCTCGCCGCGGTGACCCGCGCCGGGACCACCGACGTCGACGCGGTGCTCGACAACCTGGCCGGTCTGCGCGTGCCGAACCTCACCGGGGGTGAAGCGGAGATGCTGCCAAACCACCATCTGACACGCCCGGCGCTGGTCGGAGAAGTGCGCGCAGACGGCCAGTTCACGCTGCTGTGGCGCAGTGCCGAGGCGATCCCGGGCGATCCCTGGTCGGACTACCTGCTGGGCAGTCGCGATCTGATCGCCGACTGGACCGCGCCGCGTCGCTGCGGGGCGTTCGATACGCGCACCGGCAGTTGCAGGGACCCGGCGCGTTGAGGCCGCAGCGGGGCATCGGTCCGGGGGCGCGTCCGTGAAGGGCATCCGCGGCCGGCGCATCTCGGTGCAGCTGATGGTGGTGTTCATCAGCCTGGTGCTCGGCGTGGGTTTGACCCTCGGCATCACCCAGTACCGCGAGAACACCCGCCAGCAGGAGGCGGCGGTTGCCAAGCGCTTTGCGATCACCAACAAGGCGATCTCGGCCAAGGTCAGTGACATCTTCCGGCCGGCCGAGCTCGCCGTCGAGCTGATCAGCCGTGGTGCGGTGATGAACGCGCCAACGCTCGAGGACCGCCTCGGTTACCGCAGGCGGCTCGGCAACTACCTCGACGACAACCCGTCGCTGGCGAGCGTGTTCGTCGGCTACCCGGACGGCGACTTCATGCTCGTAAGGCGTATCGACGATCAGCCTACGCGCGAGCGTTTCGCAGCGCCGGAGGGGGCAAGTTACCTGGTGCAGTCGATCGACCGCGATCCCGACCGGGCGGCGCGCGGCCTGTTCACTTTCTACAATGCACGCTGGCGCGAGGTCGAACGCCGCGATGCGCTCGACTATGCCGTCTACGATCCGCGCAAGCGGCCCTGGTTCCGCCGTGCCTACCGCAGCGGAGGCCAGATCAAGACCAGGCCGTACATCTTCTTCACCACCCGCGAGGTGGGGACCACGTTGGCACGCGGCAACCGCGGCGAGGCCGTGGCCGGTATCGATATCACGCTGGCGTCGATGAGCGACTGGCTGGCGAGCCTGGCGCCGACCGCTGACAGCGACATCGCGCTGGTCGACGCCGACGGTCGGCTGATCGCGCATGCGGACCCCGAACGCGTCGCCGGTCCCGACCCCGACGACCCGGGCCAGCTGCGCATCACCACGCTGGAGATGCCGGAAAACCGCGTGCTGCGCAGCCTGACCGAGCACGCCGCCGGCAGGGGCGAGGAGGTGACCGGGTTCAGCGTCGACGGCACCGATTACCGTGGCCTGGTGGTTCCGGTCCCGGTCAGTGGTGGACAGACCTATCGCATGCTGATGGCAGTCTCCGACGACGTGCTGTTTGCCGAGGCGGATGCCGCGGCGCGCAAGACGGCGCTGTTCGTCGCGGTGATCCTGCTGCTCAGCGTCGGCATCACGGTGCTGATGTCGCGGCGCATCGCCGAGCCGCTGGTACGCCTGGCCGAGGACGTCGGCTCGATCCGGCGCTTCGACTTCACCCACTCGGATCTGCCGCCGAGCCGCATCGTCGAGATCGACCAGCTCGCCGATGCGGTCGGACGCATGAAGGAGACGATCCGCAAGTTCCTCGACATCAGCTCGGTGATCGCCGGCGAGCCGGACTTCGACCTGCTGCTGGTCAGGATCCTCGACGAGATCATCGGCACCACCGATGCCGAGGCCGGGGTGCTCTACCTGACCGATGACCAGGGGGCGCTGCTGGTGCCGCAGGCGCAGCGCCTCGACGGACGGCGCGAACTGTTGCTCGACATCGGCACGATCGACATCACTGATGCGGCCTCGCTCGCGGTTCAGGCGGTACGCGGCGAGCATCCGGTCAGCGCCGACGCCAGCCTCGCAGAGCTCGAGCACTGTGGCATCGTGGGTATCGAGGGGCTCGTCGGCAGCCCGGTGCGCGCAATGTTGGCGGTGCCGCTGTTCAATCGCGCCGGCGACCTGGTCGGCGTGCTGCTGCTGCTAGAGGACGACGTGATTGATCCGGCGCTGATCGGCTTCGCCGAGGCGTTGTCGGGCTCGGTCGCGATCTCGGTCGAGGCGCGGCGCCTGATCGCTGCCCAGCGCCGCCTGTTCGAGAGCTTCCTACAGCTGATCGCCGGGGCCATCGACACCAAGAGCCCGTATACAGGCGGCCACTGCGAGCGCGTGCCGGAGCTGACCAAGATGCTTGCCACGGCCGCGGAACGGACGGAGAGCGGCCCGTACGCCAACTTCAAACTGACCTCGGACGACTGGGAGGCGGTGCACGTCGCGGCGTGGTTGCACGACTGCGGCAAGGTGACCAGCCCCGAGTTCGTGGTCGACAAGGCGACCAAGCTCGAGACCATCTACGACCGCATCCACGAGATCCGCATGCGCTTCGAGGTCATGAAGCGCGAGGCGGAGATCCGCCACCTGCGTCTGGTGCTCGAGGACGGTGACAGCCTCGAGCGACGCGAGAAGCTCGCCAAGGCGCTGGCCCAGTTCGACGACGATTTCGCATTCGTTGCCGAGTGCAACCTCGGTGGCGAGGCGATGTCCGACGAGGCCGTCGCGCGTCTCGAGGCGATATCACGCCAGACCTGGACGCGCACCCTCGACGACCGTCTGGGTGTCTCCCACGAGGAGCGGGTGCGCATGGAGGCGAACCCGGCGCGCGAACTGCCGGCCGAGGAGCCGCTGCTCGCCGACAAGCCCGAGCACCGCTTCGAGCGCAAGGAGAGCGACCGCATCGCGCCCGACAACCCCTGGGGTTTCAGGATCGACGTGCCGGAGCTGCTCTACGACCGCGGCGAGCTGCACAACCTCTCGGTCAGGCGCGGCACGCTGACCGAGGAGGACCGCTACAAGATCAACGAGCACATCGTGCAGACCATCAAGATGCTCGACGCGCTGCCGTTCCCACGTCACCTGCGCGAGGTGCCGGAGCTGGCTGGCGGCCACCACGAGAAGATGGACGGCACCGGTTACCCGAAGCGGTTGCGCAAGCACCAGATGTCGCCGGTCGCGCGGATGATGGCGATCGCCGACATCTTCGAGGCGTTGACCGCGGTCGACCGGCCGTACAAGAAGGGCAAGACCCTCTCCGAGGCGCTGCGCATCATGTGCTTCATGTGCCGCGACCAACACGTGGACCCCGAGCTGTTCGACCTGTTCCTGCGCTCAGGGGTGCATCTCGAGTACGCGCGCAAGTTCCTGCGCCCTGAGCAGGTCGACGAGGTGGACGTCGACGCGTTGCGTGCAATCTACCGTCCGGCCAGCTGAGCCGGCGCCTCCCTACCGCGAGACGTTCATCGACCGTGCCGGTCACGGTAAGATGCGCTCCTGCCGAGCCGACCTGACAACCGGAGAACGACGATGGCGAGCGACTACACCGCGCCGGTGGCCGACCTGCGATTCTGTCTCGAGCACCTGTGCGACCTGGAGGAGCTGGCCACCCGGTCCGGCTTCGAGGAGGCGACCCCGGACATGATCGCCGCGGTGCTCGAGGAGGCCGGGCGCTTCGCCGGCGAGGTGCTCGCCCCGCTGAACTGGGACGGTGATCGCCAGGGCGCCAAGCTGGTCGACGGCAAGGTGCAGCTCGCCGATGGCTTCGCCGAGGCCTACTCGCAGTTCGTCGAAAACGGTTGGCAGGCACTCGACTGCCCCGCCGCGTTCGGTGGTCAGGGCATGCCCAAGGCGGTCGGCACCGCGGTCAACGAGATGTGGCACTCGGCCAACATGGCGTTCGCGCTCGGCCCGATGCTGACCCAGGGCGCGATCGACGCGGTCGAGTCGCATGCCGACCCGGCGCTGCAGGCGACCTACCTCGAGAAGATGGTCTCCGGCGAGTGGTCGGGCACCATGAACCTGACCGAGCCGCAGGCCGGCTCGGATCTCTCGGCGGTGCGCAGCAAGGCGGTGCCCGACGGCGACCGCTACCGCATCACCGGGCAGAAGATCTTCATCACCTGGGGCGAGCACGAGGCGGCGGCGAACATCGTCCACCTGGTGCTGGCGCGGCTGCCTGATGCCCCGGAGGGCACCCGCGGCATCTCTCTGTTCCTGGTGCCGAAGTATCTGGTCAACGACGACGGCAGCCTCGGCGAGCGCAACGACCTGCGCGCGGTGTCGCTCGAGCACAAGCTCGGCATCCATGCCAGCCCGACCTGCGTGATGAGCTTCGGCGACGAGGGCGGGGCGGTCGGCTACCTGGTCGGCGAGGCCAACAAGGGGCTGGCCTGCATGTTCACGATGATGAACGCCGCGCGTCTCGGGGTGGGACTGCAGGGCGTGTCGATCGGCGAGCGCGCCTACCAGGCCGCGGCGGGCTACGCGAAGGAGCGCGTGCAGGGTGGCGCTCCGGGGCACCAGGGGCGCGTGGCGATCATCGAGCATCCCGACGTGCGGCGCATGCTGCTGACCATGCGCGCGCTGGTCGAGGCGGGGCGCGCCCTGTCGCTGGTCGCGCAGGCCGCGTTCGACCGCGCCGTGACCGCGACCGACGACGCCGAGCGCAAGGCGCAGCAGGCGCGGGTCGACCTGCTGACGCCGATCGTCAAGGCGTGGGCGACCGAGAACGGTCAGGACCTGACCTCCCTTGGCGTGCAGGTGCACGGCGGCATGGGCTACATCGAGGAGACGGGCGCGGCGCAGCACCTGCGCGATGCGCGCATCACGACGATCTACGAGGGCACCACCGGCATCCAGGCGCTCGACCTGGTCGGGCGCAAGACGCTGCGCGACGGGGGTGCGGCGATGCGCACGCTGCTCGCCGAGATGCGCGAGCTGACCGCCGCGCTGGAGGACGACGGCAAGGTGGCCGACCTGGCCGAGCCGTTCCTCGCGGCCGTCGCGCGCGGCGAGCGCGGCCTGGCCTGGCTGCTCGAGCACGGTGCCGAGGATCCCGAGGTGCCGGCGAGCGTGGCGGTGCCCTACCTGATGCTGCAGGGCACGCTGTGCGGCGCCTGGGTCATGGCGCGCGCGGCGCTCGCCGCGAGCCGCGCACTGGCCGCGGGTGGCGACGACGAGAGCTTCCTGCACGCCAAGCTGGTGACCGCGCGCTTCTACTTCGACCACGTCGCGCCGCGCGCCGCGGCGTGGCTGGCGACGGTCGAGGCCGGCAGCCGCGGGATCGGCGACCTGGCGAGCGAGGCTTTCTAGGCCGTGCGCCAGCGTCATCGCGAGGTCACGTCTGCGCGTCTAGACTTCGGGTTCCACCGGGCAGCCGCCCGATCCACACGCCGCAGCGCGGCCTGACGGAGATTCGCAGTGTCGAAAGTCCTGATCATCGGTGCGGGCGGCGTCGGCGGCGTCGTGACCCACAAGTGCGCCCAGGTGCCGGAGGTCTTCTCGGAGATCGTGCTGGCGAGTCGCAACGAGGAGAAGTGCAAGAAGATCGCCGCGCAGATCGAGCGGCCGGTCAGCACCGCGCAGGTCGATGCCGACAACGTGCCGGAGCTGGTCGCGCTGCTGCGCGACGTGCAGCCCGACCTGGTCGTCAACGTTGCGTTGCCGTACCAGGACCTGACCATCATGGACGCCTGCCTGGAGGCCGGCGTGCACTACCTCGACACCGCCAACTACGAGCCGCCGGACACCGCGAAGTTCGAGTACAAGTGGCAGTGGGCCTACCAGGAGCGGTTCGAGAAGGCCGGGCTGATGGCGCTGCTCGGTTCCGGTTTCGACCCCGGCGCGACCAACGTCTTCACCGCCTACCTCGCCAAGCACTATTTCGACGAGATGCGCACGCTCGACATCGTCGACGTCAACGGCGGCGATCACGGCTACCCGTTCGCGACCAACTTCAATCCCGAGATCAACATCCGCGAGGTCACGGCCGAGTGCCGCCACTGGGAGGGCGGTGGGTTCGTCACCACCCCGCCGATGTCGCTGAAGCAGAGCTTCACCTGCCCGGAGGAGGTCGGCACCTACCAGATCTACCGCATGTACCACGAGGAGCTCGAGTCGCTGACCCGGCACTACCCGAGCCTCGAGCGCGCGCAGTTCTGGATGAGCTTCTCCGACAATTACCTCAAGCACCTCGAGGTGCTCGGCAACGTCGGCATGACCGGCATCGAGCCGGTGCTGCACGAGGGCCGGCCGATCGTGCCGATCCAGTTCCTCAAGACGCTGCTGCCCGATCCGGCGAGTCTCGGCCCGCGCACCAAGGGCAGGACCTGCATCGGCGTGCTGGTGCACGGCATCAAGGACGGCCAGGAACGTGACGTCTACCTCTACAACGTCTGCGATCACCAGGCGTGCTACCGCGAGGTGCAGTCGCAGGCGATCTCCTACACCACCGGCGTGCCGGCGATGATCGGCGCCAAGATGATGCTCGAGGGCAAGTGGATGCGACCCGGGGTGTGGAACATGGAGCAGATGGACCCCGACCCGTTCATGGCCGACATGAACGCCCACGGCCTGCCGTGGAGCGTGATCGAGGCGCCGGACTACACGCTGGCCAACTGAGCCAAATTGGCGCCGCGCGCCCGTGAACAGCCACACCTTCGAGGGCTTCGACCCGTCCCGGGTGCCGTCGCCGTGCTTCGTCGTCGACGCGGCCGCGGTCGAGGCCAACCTGCAGTTGCTGCACGGCGTGCAGCAGGCGAGCGGCGCCAGGCTGCTCGCCGCGCTCAAGGCGTTCGCGATGGCCGGGCTCGGCCCGCTGACCGCGCGCTACCTGACCGGGACCTGTGCCAGCGGCCTGCACGAGGCACGCTTCGGCCGCGAGGAGGTCGGCGGCGAGGTGCACGTGTTCGCCGCAGCGTACGGCGAACCGGAGCTGCGCGCGGTGCTCGACATCGCCGACCACGTGGTCTTCAACTCGTTCCCGCAGTGGCACCGCTTCCGCGATCTCGCACTCGAGGCACGAAGACGGCGTCCTGGTTTGCGCTTCGGTCTGCGCATCAACCCGGAGCACTCCGAGGGCGCGGTGCCGCTCTACGACCCGTGCGCGCCGGGCTCGCGGCTCGGTATCCCCATCGCGCAGTTCACGGGTGAAACGCTCGATGGCCTCAGCGGCCTGCACTTCCACACGCTGTGCGAGCAGGACTTCGCGCCGCTCGCGCGCACGCTGGACGTCGTGGAGCGCAACTTCGGCCACCTGTTCGAGCGGCTCGAGTGGGTCAACTTCGGTGGCGGCCACCACATCACCCGTCCCGGCTACGACGTCGAGTCCCTGGTCGCGCGGATCCGCGCATTCCGCGAGCGGTATGGCCTCGCCGTCTACCTCGAGCCGGGCGAAGCGGTGGCGATCCGCACCGGCGTGCTGGTCGCCGAGGTGCTCGACGTCATGCACACCGATCGGCCGCAGGCGATCCTCGACACTTCGGCCACCTGCCACATGCCCGACACGCTGGAGATGCCGTATCGCGCCGAGATCTTCGGTGCCGGCGAGCCCGACGCGAAGGCGCACACCTACCGCCTCGGCGGCACCACCTGCCTGGCCGGCGACGTGATCGGCGATTACAGCTTCGATGCACCCCTGGAGGTGGGGCAGCGACTGCTGTTCGACGACATGGCGCACTACACCATGGTCAAGACGACCACCTTCAACGGCACGCCGCTGCCGGCGATCGCGCTGTGGGACTCGCGCACCGACGACCTGCACGTGGTGCGCGAGTTCGGCTACGAGGCGTTCCGCGACCGGCTCGGCTGAGGGTTGCGCCGCTGCGGTGCAATCCGGAGGCGTGCGCAACGGGCGGACGTACGCCGAGCTACAGGGTGCGTGACGGTCGTCTGGTGAAGGCGCCCGGTTTCGCCGAATCGCGGGAATTCGAGCGCGGCAATTTCGATCTTTTCCCGTTGCGCACGGCGACGTGGAACGACCTGGTCTTCGCCGCGCTCGATCGCGATGGCGGGGGTCTCGAGA
>CBDTVS010000036.1:0-9606 GCA_965364245.1 uncultured Gammaproteobacteria bacterium
GGGTTGGCCTGCAGCGGCTCCAGCACGCCGCCGATGCCGACGCCGCCCGAGAGGTGGACGTTCTTGCCGATCTGCGCGCACGAGCCGACCGTCGACCAGGTGTCCACCATCGTGCCGCTGTCGACGTAGGCGCCGATGTTGACGAACGACGGCATCATCACGACGTTGCTGGCGATGTAGGCGCCGCGTCGCGCGGTCGCCGGCGGCACGATGCGCACGCCGTCGTTGCGGAAGTCGGTCGCGCCGTGGTCGGCGTACTTCGACGGCACCTTGTCCCAGTAGTGGGTCTCGCCGCCGGAGAGCAGCGCGTTGTCCTCGATGCGGAAGTAGAGCAGCACCGCCTTCTTCAGCCACTGGTTGACGACCCATTCCCCGTCGCGCTTCTCGGCGACGCGGCCCTGGCCGCTATCGAGCAGGTGGATCGCCTCGTGCACCGCCTCGCGGGTCGGCGCGTCGACGTTGTGCGGGTTGATCTCGGCGCGCCGCTCGAAGGCGCTCTCGATGGTGTTCTGCAGGTCGCTCATCCCTGGATCTCCGGTGGTGGTTCTGCGCGAACGCGAGAGTATAGCGAAGCGGCGCCGGCGACCGTCAGCCGGCCAGGTGATCGCGGATGCGACCGGCGGCCTCGACGCAGTCGGCGAGCGGCGCGACCAGCGCGATGCGCACGCGGCCGAAACCGGGGTCACCGTCGGTGGTGGGGCGCGACAGGAACTGGCCTGGCAGCACCGTCACATGCTGCGCGGCGAACAGCGCTCGGGCGAACTCTCGATCGTCCCCTGGAACCTCAGGCCAGAGGTAGAAGCCGGCGGGCGGCACGTCGACCTGCAGCACCTCGCCGAGTATCGGCGCGACGGTAGCGAACTTCTCACGGTAGCGGTCGCGGTTGTCGACCACGTGGACCTCGTCGCGCCAGGCCGCGGTGCTCGCGGCCTGGCTCGGCGGCGGCAGGGTCGCGCCGTGGTAGCTGCGGTAGAGGCGGAAACGCTCGATCAGCCTGGCGTCGCCGGCGACGAAGCCGGAACGCAGACCGGGCACGCTGGAGCGTTTCGACAGCGAGTTGAAGACGACGCAGCGCTCGAAGCCGTCGTGGCCGGCCGCAATCGCTGCCTGCAGCAGTCCCGGCGGTGGCTTTGCCTCGTCGAGGTAGAGCTCCGAGTAGCACTCGTCGGAGGCGACGATGAAGTCGTAGTGCTCGGCGAGTTCCAGCAGCCGGACCAGTGCGGCCTGGTCCATCACCGCCCCGGTCGGGTTGCCCGGGCTGCAGACGAACAGCAGCTGGCAGCGTCGCCAGACCGCGTCGGGCACTGCGTCGAAGTCGGGGATGAAGCCGTTGTCGGCGGTGCAGGCGAGGTAGTGGGGCTGCGCGCCGGCGAGCAACGTGGCGCCCTCGTAGATCTGGTAGAACGGGTTCGGCATCGCTACCAGCGCGTCGGGCGAGCGCTCGATCGCGGCCTGGGTGAAGGCGAACAGCGCTTCGCGCGATCCGCTGACCGGCAGCAGGTGGCGCTCCGGGTCGAGTGCGTTCGCGGGCAGCGCGAAGCGGCGCGTGCACCAGTCGGAAATCGCCTGGCGCAACTCGGGATTGCCGGCGGTGACCGGGTAGCGGCCCAGACCATCGAGCGCGTCGCCCAGCGCGTCGCGCACCAGCGTCGGCACCGGGTGTCGGGGTTCGCCGATCGACAGTGCGACGTGGGCGCGATCCGCCGGGGGTGTCGCGTCGGCGAGCAGGGCGCGCAGGCGCTCGAAGGGGTAGGGGTGCAGGCGCTCGAGATCGGGGTTCATCGGGGGCTCCGGGTGGGCACCCCTATTGGACCATCGGCCCCGGTTACCCGCAACGTCGCATCCTCGTGATTCGGTGTACTATCGGACGAAAGCGACCAGGTGCCCGACCGGTCAGGTAGAGGGAGAACCGCAACTCCCCTGGGTGCCCGAGC
Source organism: uncultured Gammaproteobacteria bacterium (assembly GCA_965364245.1). Taxonomy (GTDB): domain Bacteria; phylum Pseudomonadota; class Gammaproteobacteria; order QNFN01; family QNFN01; genus QNFN01. The sequence continues at coordinate 1,935 of CBDTVS010000036.1, forward strand.
GAGGATGGATGGACAAGATCTGGCTGCAGAGCTATCCGCCAGGCGTGGCGGGTGAGATTGATCCAGGGCAGGTTTCGACGGTCGTCGAGATCTTCGAACGCGCCGTCGCCACCTACAGCGACCGACCCGCCTACACCAACCTCGGCCACTCGCTGACCTTCAGCGAACTCGAGCGCCAGAGCGCGGCGTTCGCCGCCGTGCTCCAGCACCGCTTCGGCCTGACCAAGGGCGAGCGCATCGCGATCATGATGCCCAACGTCCTGCAGTACCCGGTGGTGCTGTTCGGCGTGCTGCGTGCCGGCATGACCGTGGTCAACGTCAACCCGCTCTACACGGCCCGCGAACTGCACCACCAGCTCGCCGATTCCGGTGCGACCGCGATCGTCGTGCTGGCCAACTTCGCGAAGGTGGTCGAGCGGGCGATCGCCGACACCGACGTCAAGCACGTCATCGTGACCCAGCTCGCCGACCTCCTGCCGGCGCCGAAGCGGCAGCTGGTCAATTTCATCGTGCGCCACGTCAAGAAGATGGTGCCGCCCTACGCGTTGGACGGCGAACTGTCGCTGCGTAGCCTGCTTGCCGAGGGCGCGGCCCGCCCGTTTCAGCGGGTGGCGGTGGACCGCGACGACGTCGCCTTCCTGCAGTACACCGGCGGCACCACGGGGCTGGCCAAGGGCGCCGTGCTGACCCACGGCAACATGGGTGCCAACGTCTGCCAGGCCGCACAGTGGATCGAAGGGGCGATGAAACCCGGTGAAGAGCTGATCGTCACCGCGCTGCCGCTCTATCACATCTTCGCCCTGACGGCGAACTGCCTGACCTTCATGCATTTCGGCGCCGAGAACCTGCTGATCACCAATCCGCGCGACATCCCACGTTTCATCAAGGAGATCCGCGGCATCGGTTTCACCGCGATCACCGGGGTCAACACCCTGTTCAACGCGCTGCTCAATGCCCCGGGCATCAAGGAGGTCGATTTCAGCCAGCTGCGGCTGACCCTCGGCGGCGGCATGGCGGTGCAGCGGGCGGTGGCCGAGCGCTGGCAGGCGTTGACCGGCTGCCCACTGCTCGAGGCCTACGGCCTGACCGAGACCTCCCCGGCGGCGACCATGAATCCCCTCAATCTCGCCGCCTACAACGGCAGCATCGGCCTGCCGATCCCGTCGACCGAGGTGTGTGTCAGGGATGCCGAGGGTGGAGAGCTGCCGATCGGGGAGCGCGGCGAACTCTGCGTGCGTGGGCCGCAGGTCATGAAGGGCTACTGGCGGCGGCCCGAGGAGACCGCGGCGGTGCTCGACGCTGAGGGCTGGCTGCGCACGGGCGACATCGCGACCGTCGACGCGCACGGCTTCGTCTACATCGTCGACCGCATCAAGGACATGATCGACGTGTCGGGTTTCAACGTCTATCCGAACGAGATCGAGGAGGTCGTCGCACAGCTCGACGGCGTGCGCGAGGTGGCGGCGATCGGTGTGCCTGACGCCCACTCCGGCGAGTCGGTGAAGGTGTTCATCGTCTGTGGCGAACCCGGGGTAACCGTCGAGGCGGTGCTGCGCCACTGCCGCGAGAACCTCACGCGCTACAAGGTGCCCAAGCACGTCGAGTTCCGCGAGGAGCTGCCCAAGACCAACGTCGGCAAGATCCTGCGCCGCGCGCTGCGGGACGAGGCGCGGGCCGATCAGGGCTGAATCAAACGTATCAGGGGGCCGTGACCGGGAGGGTCGCGTGCCATTCAGAAAGGCTTAGAGCCGTATATAACGGGAGGAGAAGAGATGCACCACCGACTGAAACGCCGCTTGTTGCGCACTGCGGTCACCGCGGCCCTGGGGTTCGGCCTGGCCGCCCAGGCCCAGGCCGCAGGCTTCATGATCGTCGAGCAGAACGTGCGCGAGGTGGGCCGCTCCATCGCCGGCGCGTCGGCGAGCAGTGACGGGCTTGGCAGCATGTTCTTCAATGCCGCGAGCATCACGAAGTACGAGGGGACGCAGGGCGCGGCGGCGCTGCATGTAATTATTCCGTCGGCCGAGTTCAGCGGTTCGAGCGCGGCGGTTGGGCCGCCAATCACACAAACCGGTACGGGAAAAACCGATGAAATGGGTCTTGTGCCAAATGCCTATCTCGTCGCTGATATCAACGAGAAGATCAAGTTCGGCCTTGGTCTCAACGCGCCTTTCGGCCTCGTCACGGAGTACGACCCGACCTGGGTGGGTCGTTATCACGCCATACGGTCTGATCTAAAGACCATCAACATCAACCCGACGATTGGCTACAAGGTCAACGACAAGCTGTCACTGGGTTTCGGCGTCAGCGCGATGTATGCAGACGTGGAATTGACCCAAGCCGTCTTCACCCCAGGAGGTGATGGGAGAGCTGTTCTTGAAGGTGATGACTGGGGTTTCGGATTCAACCTGGGCATGCAGTACGACCTCAGTGAGACCACGACCCTTGGGTTGGCCTACCGCTCTCAAGTCGAGCAGGAACTCGAAGGAAGCTCGACACTCACGGTCCCAGGTGTTCCTTTCCCGATCGTAAGATTCATCTCTGCCGACTTGACGCTACCTGACAATGCTTCTTTTGGCTTAAGTCACAAGGTCTCATCGGACTGGACTGTCATGGCAGATGTCGCATGGACCAACTGGAGCGTTTTCGACAGGCTTTACGCCGTGGACAGTAATGGTGCCCCTGTCGTCGACCAGCCCGAAGATTGGGAGGATTCCTGGCGCTATTCACTAGGGCTTGAGTACAAGCCGGGAAGTGCGTGGACATGGCGTGCAGGTGTCGCTTTTGATGAAACTCCTATTCCAAGCGCCGAATTGCGGACTCCGCGGATACCCGGAGAGGACCGGACGTGGCTTTCATTTGGCTTTAGCTATGAAGCTTCGGAAAATCTGAGCCTCGACTTTGCTTATGCACACCTGTTCGTTGACGATGCCAGGATCAATAACACGACAACAAATCTACCACCTGGTCTCAATTACACCCTTACGGGCGAATTTGACAGCACGACGGATATCATCAGCGCCCAGATGACCTACCGCTTCTGAATAGCCCATCGCTTGACGCCGGCCCGGGTCCACCGGGCCGGCGTTCTGTTATATAGAGAGATCTTTACGACCCGCCGGGTCGAACCCATCAAAAAGCACTGAGGAGAACGAGATGACCCACGCGATTCGCATTCACGAGACCGGCGGGCCCGAGAAGATGCTCTGGGAGGAGGTCGAGGTCGGCAGCCCGGGCGAGGGCGAGGTGCGCCTGCGTCATACCGCGGTCGGCCTCAACTTCATCGACGTCTACCACCGCACTGGACTCTACCCGCTGCCCGGTTTGCCGCACGTGCTCGGCATGGAGGGGTGCGGCATCGTCGAGGAGGTCGGTCATGGCGTGACCGAGATCGCGGTCGGCGACCGGGTTGCCTACGCCGGCGTACCCCCGGGCGCCTACGCGGAAGAGCGGCTGATTCCCTGGCACCGCCTGGTGAAGGTCCCGGAGGGTATTGCCGACCAGACCGCTGCGGCGATGATGCTGCAGGGCATGACCGCCTGCTACCTGCTGCGCCGCTGCTACCGCGTGCAGGCCGGCGACACCATCCTGATCCACGCCGCGGCCGGTGGCGTCGGCCTGATCGCCTGCCAGTGGGCCAAGGCGCTCGGCGCCACGGTGATCGGCACCGTCGGCAGCCCGGAGAAGGCCGAGCTGGCCCGGGCCCACGGCTGCGATCATCCGATCCTCTACCGCGAGGAGGACTTCGTCGCCCGGGTCCTGGAACTCACCGACGGCAAGGGCGTCGCCGCGGTCTATGACTCGGTCGGCAAGGACACCTTCATGAAGTCGCTCGACTGCACGCGGCGCCACGGCATCGTGGTGATCTTCGGCCAGTCGTCGGGCAACACCGAGCCGCTGGATCTCGGCCTGCTGGCGAAGAAGGGCTCGCTGTTCGTCACCCGGCCGACGCTGATGACCTACACCGCGGATCGCGAGGACCTCGTGGCCATCGCCGGCGAGCTGTTCGACGTGGTCGGCTCCGGCAAGGTGAAGATCGAGGTCAACCAGACCTACCCGCTCAGCGAGACGGCCCGCGCGCACGCCGACATGGAGGCACGCAAGACCACCGGCTCGACGGTGCTGCTGCCCTAGGACGGGCCCGGCATTCACGCCGAGCGATATCCTGCCGAACGCCCAGGGTTACGTTAACGTCATTAGATTGACATTAGCGTAACCCTGGTCCATCCTCGCCGCATGAGCGGGGATCGCGAAAAACTCTATACCGTCACCGAACTCGCCGAGCGGCTCGGGATCACCGCCCGTGCGATCCGCTTCTACGAGACCAAGGGGCTGCTCAGCCCGCAGCGGGTCGGTTCGACCCGGGTCTACGACTATCGCGATCGCGCTCGACTGCAGCTGATCCTGCGCAGCAAGAAGCTCGGCTTCTCGCTTGCGGACATCCGCGAGTACCTCGACCTGTATGACCCCGCGAGCGGTCAGCGCGAGCAGCAGCAGCTGCTGCTGCGCAAGGTGCGCGAGCGGATCGAGAGCCTGCGCCAGCAGCAGGAAGCCCTGGAGTCGACCCTCGCTGAACTGCGCGTCATCGAGTCGACAGCGGAAAAGTCCCTGCGCAAGAAGAGCTAGTCCGGCCTCGCCGGGCCGCATGCCGCCCGGCCTCAATCGCCGAGGAGGGCGCCATGAGAGAGACCGTCATCGTGGGCTATGCCCGCTCTCCGTTCACCTTCGCACGCAAGGGCGAGCTTGCCCGGGTGCGCCCCGACGAGCTCACCGCGCAGGTCGTGCGGGCCCTGCTCGAACGGACCGGCGTGGAGCCGTCCGACATCGAGGACCTGCTGCTCGGCTGCGCCTTTCCCGAGGGTGAGCAGGGGCTCAACGTTGCGCGCCTGGTCGGGTTCCTGGCCGAACTGCCACAGACGGTGGCAGGGGCGACGATCAACCGCTTCTGCGGCTCGTCGATGCAGGCGATCCACGCCGCGGCCGGTGCGATCGCGCTCGGTGCGGGGGAGCTCTTTCTGTGCGCCGGGGTCGAGTCGATGAGCCGGGTGCCGATGGCCGGTTTCAACCCGTTGCCCCATCCGGGGCTCTACGAACGTTTCCCGCAGGCCTACATGGGCATGGGCGAGACCGCCGAGAACGTGGCGCGCGAGTACGCCGTCACGCGCGAAGCACAGGAGGCCTTCGCGGTCGCCAGCCAGGCGCGCGCCGCGGCGGCTCGGGAAGGGGGACGCTTCGACGACGAGATCGTCGCCATCGAGACCGGCGGCGTTGCGGTCGCCCACGATAGCTGCATCCGCGCCGGGACCAGCAGCGAGGCGCTCGCCGAACTCGAACCGGCGTTTCTCGCCGGGGGCACGGTGACGGCCGGCACCTCGTCACCGCTCACCGACGGGGCCAGCGCCACGCTGGTCTGTTCCGCCGACTACGCCAGGACCCACGGCCTGCCGGTCCTGGCGAAGATCCGCAGCGTCGCCGTCGCCGGCTGTGCGCCCGAGGTGATGGGCATCGGTCCGGTGGTCGCCACGCGCAAGGCGCTCGCACGTGCGGGCCTGGCGATCGGCGACATCGACATCGTCGAGCTCAACGAGGCCTTCGCGGCCCAGGCGCTCGCCTGCATGCAGGAACTCGAACTCGATCCCGGGCGGGTCAACCTCGACGGTGGCGCGATCGCGCTGGGCCATCCGCTCGGTGCCACCGGGGCCCGGATCACCGGCAAGGCGGCGGCGCTGCTGCAGCGCGAGGGCAAGCAGTTCGCGCTGGCCACGCAGTGCATCGGCGGCGGCCAGGGGATCGCCACCATCCTGGAGTCCGCCTGATGGCCATCGAGCGCGCCGCGGTGATCGGCGCCGGCGTCATGGGCGCCGGGATCGCCGCGCACCTCGCCAACGCGGGTATCCAGGTCGACCTGCTCGACATCGTTCCCGACGCCGCCACGAACCGCGACGTGGTCGCCGAGACGGCGCTCGGCAGGCTGCAGAAGGCGAAGCCGGCGGCCTTCATGCAGCGCCGCGCGGCACGGCTGGTGACCCCGGGCAACGTCGAGGACCACCTCGAACGTCTCGCCGCGGCCGACTGGATCATCGAGGCGGTGATCGAGGACCTCGCGATCAAGCGCGATCTGTACGCGCGCATCGACGCGGTGCGCAAGCCGGGCAGCATCGTCAGCTCCAACACCTCGACCATCCCGCTCGCCGCGCTCATCGAGGGATTACCTCCAGGCTTCGCTGGCGACTTCCTGATTACCCACTTCTTCAACCCGCCGCGTTACATGCGTTTGTTCGAGCTGGTCGCGGGGCCCGACACGCGCCCCGAGGCGGTCGCGACGATCCGCGAGTTCGCCGACCGCCGACTCGGCAAGGGTGTCGTGCTGTGCCATGACACGCCGGGTTTCATCGGCAACCGCATCGGCATCTATTGGCTGCAGTGCGCGGTCAGCGAGGCGCTGGCCGCCGGTATCAGCTGCGAGGAGGCGGACGCGGTGCTCGGGCGTCCGGCCGGCATCCCCAGGACCGGGGTGTTCGGTCTGCTGGACCTGGTCGGCCTCGACCTGATGCCGCACGTCCTCGCGAGCATGCAGCAGCGGCTCGCGGGCGACGATCCGTTCCATGCCGTGTTCACCGTGCCCGAACGGATCGAACGGATGATCGCCGACGGCTACACCGGCCGGAAGGGGAAGGGCGGCTTCTACCGTCTCAACCGCGAGGGTGGGCGCAAGGTCAAGGAGGTGATCGACCTCGCGACCGGGACTTACGCACCCGTGCAGCGACCCAGGGTGGCTGCCGTCGCGGCGGCCCGCTCCGGGGGGCTGCGGGCGCTCGTGGAGCACGACAGCGAGGCCGGGCGTTACGCCTGGCGAGTGCTGGCCAGGACGCTGGCCTACGCGGCCAGGCTGGTGCCCGAGATCGCCGATGACATCGTCGCCGTCGACGAGGCGATGCGCCTCGGATACAACTGGACGCACGGCCCGTTCGAGCTGATCGATCGGCTTGGCAGCGGCTGGTTCGCCGAACGGCTCGCTGCACAGGGCCTGCCCGTTCCCGCCCTGCTCGAGATCGCTGCCGGACGGCCGTTCTACCGCGTGGAGGCTGGGCGCTTCGAACACCTCGGCACCGACGGCGACTACCACCCCGTGCGCCGACCCGAAGGCGTGCTGCTGCTCGCGGACCTCAAGCGCGTCGCCGAACCGCTGGCGCGCAACGGCTCGGCAAGCCTGTGGGACCTCGGTGACGGCGTGCTGTGCGTGGAGTACCACACCAAGATGAACGCCCTCAACCCCGACATCCTCGCGATGCTGCGCAGCGCGATCGACGCCGTCGGCAACGGGCATCGCGCGCTGGTGATCTACAACGAGGGCGAGCAGTTCTCGGTCGGTGCCAACCTCGGCCTGGTGATGTTCGCGGTCAACCTGGCCGCCTGGGGGCAGCTCGAGACCATGCTGCGCGAGGGGCAAGAAACCTACCTGGCCCTGAAGCGCGCGCCGTTCCCGGTGATCGCGGCGCCCTCGGGGTTGGCGCTCGGCGGTGGCTGCGAACTGCTGCTGCACTGCGATGCCGTCCAGGCCCACGCCGCAGGTGTGGGAGACCCACGCTGCGCCCAACGCCAGGGACGAGAAGAACAGGCCGCCCACCACCTCCACGGGGGTCGGGCTGCAGGGGAACGTCCGGCTGCTCCA
>CBDTVS010000037.1:0-9600 GCA_965364245.1 uncultured Gammaproteobacteria bacterium
TCGCCACCGCGGGCAGCGTCTTGCCCTCGAGGAACTCGAGGAAGGCGCCGCCGCCGGTCGAGATGTAGGAGACGCGGTCGCCGATGCCGTACTTGGCGATCGCGGCCAGGGTGTCGCCACCGCCGGCGATCGAGAAGCCGGAACTGGCCGCGATGGCGTCGGCGATCGCGCGGGTGCCGCCGCCGAACTGGTCGAACTCGAACACGCCGACCGGACCGTTCCAGACCACGGTGCCGGCCTCGGCCAGCGACGCGGCGAGCCGCTGCGCGGTCTCCGGGCCGATGTCGAAGATCATGTCGTCGTCGGCGACCTCCTCGACGCGCTTGACCTCGGCCGCGGCATCCTCGGCGAACGCCTTGCCGCAGACCACGTCGGTCGGCACCGGGATCTCGCCGCCGGCATCGCGCGCCGCGGCGATCAGCCGCTGCGCCTCGGGCACCAGGTCGGCCTCGTAGAGCGACTTGCCGACGTTGTGGCCGGCCGCGGCGATGAAGGTGTTGGCGATGCCGCCACCGACGATCAGCCGGTCGACCACCTTGGACAGGCTGTCGAGCACCGTCAGCTTGGTCGACACCTTGGAGCCGCCGACGATCGCGACCATCGGCCGTGCCGGGGCGTCCAGGGCGCGCGCCAGCGCGTCGAGCTCGCCGACCAGCAGCGGCCCGGCGCAGGCCACCGGCGCGAAACGTGCCACGCCGTGGGTCGAGGCCTGGGCCCGGTGCGCGGTGCCGAAGGCGTCCATGACGAAGACGTCGCACAGCGCCGCCATGCGTTTCGCCAGCGCCTCGTCGTCCTTCTTCTCGCCCTGGTTGAAGCGCACGTTCTCGGCCAGCGCGACCTCGCCGTCGGCGAGTTCCACGCCGTCGAGCCAGTCGGCGACCAGGCGTACCGGACGTCCGAGCAGGCCGCCCAGCGCCGCGCCCACCGGGGCCAGCGAGAACTGCGGATCGGCCTCACCCTCGGTCGGTCGGCCGAGGTGCGACATCAGCAGCACCCTGGCGCCGGCATCGACGGCGTGACGGATGGTCGGCAGCGCGGCGCGCAGCCGTGTGTCGTCGGCCACCTTGCCGTCGCGCAGCGGCACGTTGAGGTCCTCGCGGATCAGCACGCGCTTCCCGGTCAGGTCGAGGTCGGTCATCTTCAGGACGGTCATGACTGCTTCCCTGCCCGTCCGCTTCAGCTGGCGTTGACCAGCGCGATGGTGGTGTCGAGCATGCGGTTGGAGAAGCCCCACTCGTTGTCGTACCACGAGCAGACCTTGACCAGCGTCCCCTCGGAGACCTTGGTCAGCGACGCCTCGTAGATCGACGAGTGCGGGTTGTGATTGAAGTCGATCGACACCAGCGGCTCGTCGTTGATCTGGAGCACGCCCTTGAGCTCGCCGCCGGCCGCCTCGCGCAGCACCGCGTCGACCTCCTCCCTGGTCGTCGCACGCGCGGCGACGAAGGTCAGGTCGACCACCGACACGTTGATGGTCGGCACGCGCATCGCGAAGCCGTCGAGCTTGCCGTTGAGTTCCGGCAGCACCAGGCCGACCGCAGCGGCGGCACCGGTCTTGGTCGGGATCATCGACTGGGTGGCCGAACGCGCACGACGCAGGTCGGAATGGTAGACGTCGGTCAGCACCTGGTCGTTGGTGTAGGCGTGGATGGTGGTCATCAGGCCGTTGACCACGCCGATCGCGTCGTGCAGCGGCTTGACCAGCGGCGCCAGGCAGTTGGTCGTGCACGAGGCGTTGGAGATCACCGTGTCGGAGGCCTTGAGCACGCCGTGGTTGACGCCGTAGACCACGGTCGCGTCCACGTCCTTGCCGCCCGGCGCGGAGATGATCACCTTCTTGGCGCCGGCAGCGAGGTGCCCCGAGGCCTTCTCCTTGCTGGCGAAGAAACCGGTGCACTCGTGCACCACGTCGACGCCGAGCTCGGCCCACGGCAGCTTGGCCGGGTCACGCTCGGCGCAGACCCGGATGCGGTCGCCGTTGACGACCAGGAAATCGCCGTCGACGCTGACCTCGCCCGGGAACTTGCCGTGCGCGGTGTCGTACTTGGTCAGGTGGGCATTGGTGTTCGCATCGCCGAGGTCGTTGATGGCGACGATCTGGATCTCGCCGTTGCGCCCGCTCTCGTAGAGCGCGCGCAGGATGTTGCGTCCGATGCGGCCGTAGCCATTGATTGCGACTTTGATCGCCATTCGCTCTCTCCTTCCCTAAGGTGTCTGTGCCACGTGCGCGACCCCGCCCACCGCGGCGCCACGAGGGGCCAAAGGATACATGACCCCGGCCCCAACCGGGCCGTGGGCGCGGCGCGCCTCAGCCCAGTACGCGCCCGGCCGCTGCGGCGACCGACTCCGCGGTGAAACCGAAGTTCGCGAACAGTTCGCCGGCCGGGGCCGAGGCGCCGAAACGGTCGATGCCGACCACCTCGCCGCGCGTTCCGACGTAACGGTACCAGCCCGGGGTGACACCGGCCTCGACGGCGACGCGTGCCTCGACCGCCGCCGGCAGTACCGCCTCGCGGTAGGCCGCGTCCTGCGCGGCGAAGCGCTCGACGCACGGCATCGACACCACGCGCACGCGACGTTCCGCGAGCAGGTCGGCGGCGGCCAGCGCCAGCGCCACCTCGGAACCGGTCGCCATCAGGATCAGCTCGGGCGTGCCGTCGCAGTCGCGCAACACGTAGCCGCCGCGGGCAATGTCGGCGCGCTGCCCGGCGTCGCGCGGCTGGTGCGGGACACCCTGGCGGGTCAGCGCCAGGCAGCTCGGCCCGTCGGCGCGCTCGATCGACTGCTGCCAGGCGACCGCGGTCTCGACCGCGTCGCACGGCCGCCACACCTCGACGTTGGGGATCAGGCGCAGGCTGGCGACGTGCTCGATCGGCTGGTGGGTCGGGCCATCCTCGCCGAGCCCGATGGAGTCGTGGGTCAGGACGTGGATCACGCGCTGGCGCATCAGCGCCGCCATGCGGATGGCGTTGCGCGCGTAGTCCGAGAACACCAGGAAGGTGCCGACGTAGGGCACCAGGCCGCCATGCAGGGCCATGCCGTTGGCGATCGCCGCCATGCCGAACTCGCGTACGCCGAACGACAGGTAGTTGCCGTCGCGCGCGTTGGCGCCGAACGGCCGCGAGCCCGACCAGGCGGTCAGGTTGGAGCCGGTCAGGTCGGCCGAGCCACCGAAGAACTCGGGAAGCAGCGGACCGAAGCGCTCCAGCGCCATCTGCGAGGCCTTGCGCGTGGCGACCTTGGGCGTCTCGGCGTCGAGCGCGGCGATCTCCGCGGCGCTGCGCTCGGCCCAGTCGGCCGGCAGCTCTCCGGAGAGTCGGCGCTCGAGCTCGGCGGCGAGCTGCGGATGGGCCGTGCGGTAGGCATCGAAGCGCGCGTTCCACTCCGCCTCGGCGGTGGCACCGCGCTCGTGCGCATCCCATGCCGAGCGCACCGCCTCGGGCACCTCGAACGGCGCGTGCGGCCACTCGAGGTTCTCGCGGGCCGCGGCGATCTCGGCATCGCCGAGCGGCGCACCGTGGCAGTCGTGGCTGCCGCACAGGTTCGGCGCGCCGAAGCCGATCACGGTCTTGGCGCAGATCAGGCTCGGCTTGTCGTTGACCGCGCGCGCCTCGTGCAGGGCGCGGGCGATCGCCTCGGCATCGTGGCCATCGACGTCGCGCACCACGTGCCAGCCGTAGGCCTCGAAGCGCCCGGGCGTATCGTCGGTGAACCAGCCCTCGACGTGGCCGTCGATGGAGATGCCGTTGTCGTCCCAGACCGCGATCAGCTTGCCGAGCCCGAGCGTGCCCGCCAGCGAGCACGCCTCGTGGGAGATGCCTTCCATCAGGCAGCCGTCGCCGAGGAAGGCGTAGGTGTAGTGGTCGATGACCTGGTGGCCGTCACGGTTGTACTGCGCGGCCAGCACCTGCTCGGCGAACGCCATGCCGACCGCGTTGCTGATGCCCTGACCGAGCGGGCCGGTGGTGGTCTCGACGCCGGGGGTGTCGCCGTACTCGGGGTGGCCCGGGGTCTTAGAGTGCCACTGGCGGAAGGCCTTCAGGTCGTCGATGGTGAGGTCGTAGCCGGTCAGGTGCAGCAGCGCGTAGATCAGCATCGAACCGTGGCCGTTGGAGAGCACGAAGCGGTCGCGGTTCGCCCAGTCCGGGTTGGCCGGGTTGTGGCGCAGCACGTCGTTCCACAGCACCTCGGCGATGTCGGCCATGCCCATCGGCGCCCCCGGGTGTCCGGAATTGGCCTTCTGGACGGCATCCATGCTGAGCGCGCGGATGGCGTTGGCGAGTTCTCGGCGTGACGGCATGGTGATCTCCCTGGCGGCGGTAGACATCGGTTCGGCCCCTCCTGGCGTGACTCGGTCGACGACCGAACGCATGGGCCCGGTCAGGCGTGGCGTGCACTATACGGGGCGGCTAACCATAAATGACACCAAATAAATTTAATCTGATAAATAAGAAGACTTATATGTCTACCAGGGCGCGACTCGAACCCGTCGACCGTCCGTAGGCCACTCAGCCCGCGTCACGCCACTTGATCGAACAGCCCATGCTCGGCACCTGCTCGGCCGGCCCGCGCCCGGTCTCGGCCACCTGCACCATCGCCTCGTAGAGCTCGCGACGGGCGTCGGTCGGACCCGGCTCCCGGCCACTGGCGTCGAGCCGCCCGCGGTACTGCAGTTCCAGGTCGGCGTTGTAACCGAAGAAGTCCGGGGTGCAGACCGCCCCGTAGGCGCGTCCGACCTCCTGGCTCTCGTCGAACAGGTAGGGGAACGTGAAGCCGTTCTGCTCGGCGAACACTTTCATGTTCTCGAACGAGTCGTCGGGGTAGGCGACGGTGTCGTTGCTGCTGATCGCGACGGCATGCACGCCGTGTTCGCGCAGCGCGGTGACGTCGCGCACCAGCCGGTCGACCACCGCGCGGACGTAGGGGCAGTGGTTGCAGATGAACATCACCAGCAACCCGTTGGGGCCGCGGCAATCGGCGAGCGTCCAGTTACGGCCGTCGGTGCCGGGCAGCTCGAAGTCGACGGCCGGCTGGCCGAAATCGCAGACGGGGGTTTCCATGCGGGCCATGCGTTCCTCCTTGGTGCGTAGCGGCCGCGGCGGACGCCGGGGCCTGATCGGTCATTGTGCCCGATGCGTCCGGGACGGTGAACCGCGTCCGGGTCAGAAGACGCGGTTGAGGCCGTTCAGCGCCGCGACCCGGTAGGCCTCGGCCATGGTCGGGTAGTTGAAGGTGGTGTCGACGAAGTAGCGCAGGGTGTTGGCCTTGCCCTGCTGGGCCATGATCGCCTGACCGATGTGGATGATCTCCGAGGCCTGGTGGCCGAAGCAGTGGATGCCGAGGATCTGCAGCGTTTCGCGGTGGAACAGGATCTTCAGCATGCCGGTGGTCCAGCCGGTGATCTGCGCGCGCGCCAGGTTCTTGAAAATCGCCCGCCCGACCTCGTAGGGCACCTGCTGCTCGGTCAGCTCGCGCTCGCTGCGACCGATGTAGCTGATCTCGGGACTGGTGTAGATGCCGGTCGGGATGTCGCGCACCAGCGACAGGTCGCTGTCGTTGTCCACGATGTGCCGGCCGGCGAAGCGACCCTGATCGTAGCTGGCGCTGGCCAGCGCCGGGGGCCCGGCCACGTCGCCGACCGCGTAGACGTGCGGCAGCGCGGTCTGGTAGTGCTCGTTGACCGCGACGTGGCCGCGGTGGTCGACGCTGATGCCGATCGCCTCGAGACCCATGCCGCGGCTGTTGCCGGTGCGCCCGTTGGCGAACATCAGCACGTCGCTGCGGATCTTCTTGCCCGACTGCAGGTGCATCACCACGCCGTCGTCGTCGGTCTCGACCTTCTCGTAGGTCTCGCCGTGGAACAGCATGATGCCCTGGTCGATCATGTGGTAGCTGAGGCTGTCGGTGATCTCCTGGTCGAGGTGCGAGAGCAGCGCCGAGCGGGTGTTGACCAGGCTGACGGCGATGTTGAGGTTGCTGAAGATCGAGGCGTACTCGCTGCCGATGACGCCGGCGCCGTAGATGGCGATCGAGCCCGGCGTCTCGCGCAGGCGCAGCACGGTGTCGCTGTCGACGACGCGCGGGTGGTCGAAGTCGATGTCGTCCGGACGGTAGGGCCGCGAGCCGGTCGCGATGACGAAGTGGTCCGCGGTCAGCAGCTTGCGCGCCCCGTTGCCGCCGATCACCTCGACCTCGTTGGGGCCGGTGAACGATGCCTGGCCGTGGATCACCTTGACCTTGTTGCGCTCGTAGAAGCGGCGCCGCATGCGCACCTGACTGGTGATCACCTCGCCGGCATTGGCCAGCAGCTGCGGGTAGGTGATCTCGGTCGCCTCGGCGATGTGCTGGAACAGCGGATCCTCGCGGAAGTCGGTGATGCGCTGGATGGTCTGGCGCAGCGCCTTGCTCGGGATGGTGCCCCAGTGGGTGCAGCCGCCGCCGACCATGGTGTGGCGCTCGATCATCGCCACCTCGCGCCCGGACTTGGCGAGCGTCATCGCCGCACCCTCGCCACCCGGGCCGCTGCCGATCACCACCACGTCGTAATGCCGCGTCGTCATCACCCCTCCCGTGCCGGTCCGTGCGCCGGCGAGCGGCCATTATCGCGTGGCACCCGCGGCGGTCAAGGCGGCGGCGTGGCGACCGCGCGGGGTCCTGCGCTACCATCGCTGCGACCGGCTGCTATGGTTTGACGAACAGCCCTGCTTCACCGCCGGACCCGTAGCGAGACGTCGAAGGAACCCGCGTGCGCCGTCGATCCCACCCAGCCTGTCGGAGAGTCCACGCGTGAGCGGTCAGCTGCAGGTCGGCCACCTGCTCCACGAGGAACTGCTGACCTGCCCACCCGACACGCCGCTGCACGAGGCGGCGGCGCGGATGCGCACCCATCGCTGCAGCTCCATGCTGGTGGTCGACGCTGGCGAACCGGTCGGGATCTGGACCGAGCACGACGCCCTGCGCCTCGACCTGGCCGACCCCGACCAGGTCGACCAGCCCATCGCGACGCAGATGAGCGCGCCGGTCAAGACCACCACCAGGCAGGTCAGCATCGACGACGTCGGCCACCGCTTCCACGACGAGGGCATCCGTCACCTGCTGGTGCTCGACAGCCGCGGCGGCTTCGCCGGCATCATCTCGCAGACCGACGTGGTGCTGAACTACGGGCTCGAGCGCTACCTGCAGGTGCGGCGCGTCGCCGACGCCCAGCACCATGCACTGCTGACCATCGCGCCCGGTGCCACGCTGGCCGAGGCCGCGGCCCGCATCAACGAGGCCGGCGTGGACGCCGCGGTCGTCGCGCCGGACGACGACGGCCTGCCCGGCATCCTCACCGAACGCGACCTGGTGCGCCAGGTGGCGCTGCGCGACGTCGCGCGCACCGCCGGCGAGGCGGCCACCCGCCCGCTGGTCACGGTCGACCGCGGCTACAGCCTGCTGCAGGCGCGCGACCTGTCGGTGCGCCGCGGCATCCGCCACCTCGGCATCACCGACGCCGACCAGAAGATCGTCGGCCTGCTGTCGTTCACCGACATCCTCGGCCTGCTCGAGCACGACCAGGTCTCGCACCTCGAGCAGGTGCTGCGTGACCGCGAGCAGGCACTGCTCGAGTCGCAGCGCAGCCTGCGCCTGTCCAAGCAGGTGATCGACGCGACCCTCGACGGCGTGGTGATCACCAACGCCGAGGGGGTCATCGAGTCGGTCAACCCGGCGTTCACCAAGCTGACCGGCTACAGCCCCGAGGAGGCGATCGGCCGGACGCCGGCGCTGCTCAAGTCCGGGCGCCACGACGAGACCTTCTACCAGGAGCTCTGGCGCTGCCTGCACGAGGACGGCTACTGGCAGGGTGAGATCTGGAACCGGCGCAAGAACGGCGAGATCTATCCCGAGTGGCTGACCATCACCGAGGTCCGGGACGAGCTCGGCGGTGAGCACAAGTTCGCCGCGGTGTTCTCGGACATCTCCGAGCGCAAGGAGACCGAGCAGAAGATCCGTGCGCTCGCCTATTACGACGCGCTGACCGGGCTGCCCAACCGGCGCCTGTTCCAGGACCGCCTGCAGCTGGCGCTGCCGCAGATGCGCCGCAACCGCCAGCAGCTGGCGGTGCTGTTCATCGACCTCGACCTGTTCAAGCGCATCAACGACACCCTCGGCCACGACGTCGGTGACCAGGTGCTCGTCGAGATGGCCGAGCGCCTCAAGGCGTGCGTGCGCGAGAGCGACACCGTCTCGCGCATGGGCGGCGACGAATTCACCATCCTGCAGCCCGACGTCAAGGACCCGAGCAACGCGCTGCAGCTCGCCTCGCGTATCGTCGCCAGCCTGCGTGAACCGTTCGTCTCGGGCGGCCGCGAGCTCTACGTCACCTCCAGCGTCGGCATCGCCATCTTCCCCGAGGACGGCGAGACCCCCGAGGAGCTGACCAAGAACGCCGACACGGCGATGTACCGGGCCAAGGAGCTCGGGCGCAACAACTACCAGCTCTACACCGGCGCGATGAACGCCGAGTCGATCGGCCGGTTGAACATGGAGAACCACCTGCGTCACGCCATCGAGCGCGAGGAGCTGGATCTCAACTACCAGGTCAAGGTCGACCTGGTCAGCCACCAGACCACCGGGGTCGAGGCGCTGCTGCGCTGGAACAACGCCGAGCTCGGCCTGGTCTCGCCGGCCGACTTCGTGCCGGTGGCCGAGGCGAACGGCATGATCCTGCCGATCGGCGAGTGGGTGCTGCGGCGCGCCTGCGCGCAGGCGCGCGCGTGGCTCGATCGCGGCTTGCCGGAGATCCACGTTGCGGTCAACGTCTCGTCACGCCAGCTCTACCAGGACGACCTGGTCGAGACCGTGATCCGCATCCTCGACGAGACCGGTTTCGAGGCCAGGCGCCTCGAGATCGAGCTGACCGAGAGCATGCTGATGGAGAACATCGCCGAGGTCGAACCGAAGCTGCACCGGCTGCGCGATCTCGGGTTGCGCATCGGCATCGATGACTTCGGCACCGGCTACTCGAGCCTGGCCTACCTCAAGCGGCTGCCCATCGACACGCTGAAGATCGACGTCAGCTTCATCCGCGACATCCCCGAGGATGCCGACGACGCCGAGATCGTCGCCGCGATCATCGCCATGGCCCACCGCCTCGACCTGCAGGTGGTCGCCGAGGGCGTCGAGAAGGAGGAGCAGGTGCGCTTCCTGCGTACCCTGGGCTGCGACCAGATCCAGGGCTACCTGGTCGGCCGTCCGCTCTCCGCCGACAACATCGTCAGCCTGCTCGACCGCAAGCTGCTGCCCGAGGGCTGAACCTCGCGCGGCACCGCCGTGATTCCGGCATGAGCGTCCCGTCACCGGACCCCCTCGCCGCCCGGCTCGAGAGCACACTGCTGCGCGACCGTCCGCGCCTGCGCCGCGCGCTGCGCCGGCAGCGTCACCAGCCCGACGCCAGCGAGGCGCAACGTCTCGCCGATGCCATCGCCACCTCGAGCGCACGCGCCACGGCACGCCGTGACCGGCTGCCACGACCGGACTTCCCCGCGACACTGCCGATCACCGCCCACCTCGACGAGGTCGGCGACGCGCTGGCCAGGCACCAGGTGGTGGTGGTCGCCG
>CBDTVS010000038.1:0-9354 GCA_965364245.1 uncultured Gammaproteobacteria bacterium
GCGTGCGCGCCTCGAGTTGCGCCTCGAGCGACAGCGGCACGTGCACCGCCATCTGGTCGCCGTCGAAGTCGGCGTTGAACGCGGTGCAGACCAGCGGGTGCAGCTGGATCGCCTTGCCCTCGATCAGCACCGGCTCGAAGGCCTGGATGCCGAGACGGTGCAGGGTCGGGGCGCGGTTGAGCATGATCGGATGCTCGCGGATCACCTCCTCGAGGATGTCCCACACCTCGGGGCCTTCACGCTCGACCATCTTCTTGGCCGCCTTGATGGTGGTGGCCAGCGCGCGCAGCTGCAGCTTGCTGAAGATGAACGGCTTGAACAGCTCCAGGGCCATGCGCTTGGGCAGACCGCACTGGTGCAGCTTCAGGGTCGGGCCGACCACGATGACCGAGCGGCCCGAGTAGTCGACGCGCTTGCCGAGCAGGTTCTGGCGGAACCGGCCCTGCTTGCCCTTGATCATGTCGGCGAGCGACTTGAGCGGGCGCTTGTTGGTGCCGGTGATGGCGCGGCCGCGACGGCCGTTGTCGAGCAGCGCGTCGACCGACTCCTGCAGCATGCGCTTCTCGTTGCGCACGATGATGTCCGGCGCGTTGAGCTCGAGCAGCCGCTTGAGGCGGTTGTTGCGGTTGATCACCCGGCGGTAGAGATCGTTGAGGTCGGAGGTCGCGAAGCGGCCACCGTCGAGCGGCACCAGCGGACGCAGCTCCGGCGGCAGCACCGGCAGCACGGTCATGATCATCCACTCGGGCTTGTTGCCCGACTCGAGGAACGCCTCGACCAGCTTCAGCCGCTTGGTGAACTTCTTGAGCTTGGCCTCGGAGTTGGTCGACGCGATCTCCTCGCGCAGCTTCAGCCCCTCGGCGTTGAGGTCGATGGACTTGAGCAGCTCGCGCACCGCCTCGGCGCCCATGCGCGCGTCGAACTCGTCACCGTGCTCCTCGATCGCCTCGAGGTAGGCCTCGTCGTTGAGCAGCTGACCGCGCTCGAGCGGGGTCAGGCCCGGGTCGATGACCACGAACGCCTCGAAGTAGAGCACCCGCTCGATGTCGCGCAGGGTCATGTCGAGCATCAGGCCGATACGCGACGGCAGCGACTTCAGGTACCAGATGTGCGCCACCGGGCTGGCCAGCTCGATGTGGCCCATGCGCTCGCGGCGCACCTTGGCCAGGGTCACCTCGACGCCGCACTTCTCGCACACCACGCCGCGGTGCTTGAGGCGCTTGTACTTGCCGCACAGGCACTCGTAATCGGTGGTCGGGCCGAAGATCTTGGCGCAGAACAGGCCGTCACGCTCCGGCTTGAAGGTGCGGTAGTTGATCGTCTCCGGCTTCTTCACCTCGCCGAACGACCAGGAGTGGATCATCTCCGGGGAGGCGAGGCCGATGCGGATCGCATCGAAGTCCTCGATCTGGCCCTGGTTCTTGAGAAGGTTCAGTAGGTCTTTCAAGGTCGTATCTCCTGCTCGAATTCGGGGTTCGCTACGCGGGCTCGGGGCGGGACGTCAGTCCTGCTCCAGCTCGATGTTGATCCCCAGAGCGCGGATCTCCTTCAGCAACACGTTGAACGACTCGGGCATGCCGGCGTCCATGCGGTGATCGCCGTCGACGATGTTCTTGTACATGCGGGTACGGCCCTGCACGTCGTCGGACTTCACGGTCAGCATCTCCTGCAGCGTGTAGGAGGCGCCGTAGGCCTCGAGGGCCCACACCTCCATCTCGCCGAAGCGCTGGCCACCGAACTGCGCCTTGCCGCCCAGCGGCTGCTGGGTGACCAGGCTGTACGGACCGGTCGAACGCGCGTGCACCTTGTCGTCGACGAGGTGGTTGAGCTTGAGCATGTGCATGTAGCCGACGGTCGTCGGACGATCGAACGGTTCACCGGTGCGGCCGTCGCACAGCTCGGCCTGGCCGCTCTCCGGCAGGCCGGCGAGCTTCAACAGGCCCTTGATCTCGGCCTCGTTGGCGCCGTCGAACACCGGCGTGGCCATCGGCACACCGGCCCGCAGGTTGCGCGCCAGTTCGAGCACCTCGTCGTCGCTCATGCTGGCGAGGTCGACCGAGCGGCCACCGCTCTTGTTGTAGATGGCATCGAGGTACTTGCGCAGCTCGGCGAGCTTGGCCTGGGCGTCGAGCATCGCGCCGATGCGATGGCCGAGGCCCTTGGCGGCCCAGCCGAGGTGCGTTTCGAGCACCTGGCCGACGTTCATACGCGACGGCACGCCGAGCGGGTTGAGCACCACGTCGACCGGGGTGCCATCGGCCATGTAGGGCATGTCCTCGACCGGCACGATGGTCGAGATGACGCCCTTGTTGCCGTGGCGGCCGGCCATCTTGTCGCCCGGCTGCAGGCGGCGCTTCACGGCCAGGTAGACCTTGACCATCTTCAGCACGCCGGGAGCGAGGTCGTCACCGCTGGTGATCTTCTCCTTCTTCTCCTCGTAGCGCTGGTCGAAGTCCTGGCGCTGGGCGCGCAGCTGCTCGGCCGCGGCCTGCAGCTGGTCGTTGGCGTCGTCGTTGCGCAGGCGGATCTCGGACCAGCGCTCGCGCTCGAGGTCGGCGAGGTAGGTCTTGGTGATGCGGTCGCCGTCCTTGAGCTTGTTCGGGCCACCGGCGGCGGTCTTGCCGATCAGCAGCTTCTCGACGCGCTGGTAGGCGTCCTCCTCCATGATGCGCAGCTGGTCGTTGAGGTCCTTCTTGACCCGGGCCAGCTCGGCCGACTCGATGGCCAGCGCGCGCGGGTCCTTCTCGATGCCGTCGCGGGTCAGCACCTGGACGTCGATCACGGTGCCGTCCATGCCCGACGGCACGCGCAGCGAGGTGTCCTTAACGTCCGAGGCCTTCTCGCCGAAGATCGCGCGCAGCAGCTTCTCCTCCGGCGTCAGCGGGGTCTCGCCCTTGGGCGTGACCTTGCCGACCAGGATGTCGCCGGGCTTCATCTCGGCACCGATGTAGGCGATGCCGGCCTCGTCGAGCTTGCCGAGCGCCGCCTCGCCGACGTTGGGGATGTCCGCGGTGACCTCTTCGGCGCCGAGCTTGGTGTCGCGCGCGACGCAGGTCAGCTCCTCGATGTGGATCGTGGTGTAGCGGTCCTCCTCGACCACCCGCTCCGAGATCAGGATCGAGTCCTCGAAGTTGTAGCCGTTCCACGGCATGAACGCGACCAGCATGTTCTGACCCAGCGCCAGCTCGCCCATGTCGGTCGACGGGCCGTCGGCGAGGACGTCGCCGCGCGCGATCTGGTCACCGATCTTCACCAGCGGGCGCTGGTTGATGCAGGTGTTCTGGTTCGAACGCGTGTACTTGATCAGGTTGTAGATATCGACGCCCGGCTCGCCCGGGACCGTCTCGTCGTCGTTGACGCGCACCACGATGCGCCCGGCGTCGACCGAGTCGACCAGGCCGCCGCGATCGGCGACCACGGTCACGCCCGAATCGGTGGCTACCACGCGCTCCATGCCGGTGCCGACCAGCGGCTTCTCGGCGCGCAGCGTCGGCACCGCCTGGCGCTGCATGTTCGAGCCCATCAACGCGCGGTTGGCGTCATCGTGCTCGAGGAACGGCACCAGTGCCGCGGCCACCGAGACGATCTGCTTCGGCGACACGTCCATGTACTCGATCCGGTCGGGCGAGGACATGGTGAACTCGTTCTGGTGACGGCATGAGACCAGCTCGTCGACCAGGGTGCCCTTGTCGTCGAGGGTGGCGTTGGCCTGCGCGATGACGAACTCGGCCTCGTCGATCGCCGACAGGTAATCGATGCTGACGTTGCCACCCTTGTCGCGGACGATCCGGCCGTTCTCGACCTTCATGTACGGCGTCTCGAGGAAACCGTAGCGGTTGGTGCGCGCGTAGACCGCCAGCGAGTTGATCAGGCCGATGTTCGGCCCTTCCGGCGTCTCGATCGGGCACACCCGGCCGTAGTGGGTCGGGTGCACGTCGCGCACCTCGAACCCGGCGCGCTCGCGGGTCAGGCCACCCTGGCCCAGCGCCGAGATGCGCCGCTTGTGGGTCACCTCGGAGAGCGGGTTGTTCTGGTCCATGAACTGCGAGAGCTGGTTGGAGCCGAAGAACTCCTTGACCGCCGCCGAGACCGGCTTGGCGTTGATCAGCTCCTGCGGCATCAGCCCCTCGGACTCGGCCAGGTTGAGGCGCTCCTTGACCGCGCGCTCGACGCGCACCAGGCCGACACGGAACGCGTTCTCGCCCATCTCGCCGACGCAGCGTACGCGACGGTTGCCGAGGTGATCGATGTCGTCGACGGTGCCGTTGCCGTTGCGGATGTCGATCAGCGTGCGGATCACCGCGATGATGTCGTCGCTGTCGAGGATGCCCGGACCCTCGATCTCCTTGCGCCCGACGCGACGGTTGAACTTCATGCGGCCGACGGCCGACAGGTCGTAGCGGTCGCTCTCGAAGAACAGGTTGTTGAACAGCGTCTCGGCGGCGTCCTTGGTCGGCGGCTCGCCGGGACGCATCATGCGGTAGATCTCGACCAGCGCCTCGAGCTGCGAGGTCGAGGGATCGAGGCGCAGGGTGTCGGAGATGTAGGGACCGCGATCGAGGTCGTTGATGAACAGCGTCTGCAGCTCGGTGACCCCGGCCTCGAGCAGGCTGGCGAGCAGCTCCTCGGTGATCTCGTCGTTGGCCGCGGCGACCAGTTCGCCGGTCTCGGTATCGACGACGTTCTTCGCCAGCATCTTGCCGACCAGGAACTCGCCCGGCACCTCGATGCTCTTGACCTTGGCCTCGGCCAGCTCGCGCACGTGACGCGCGGTGACCCGCGACCCGGCCTCGACCAGCACCTTGCCCCGTGCGCCCTTGAGGTCGAAGCTGAGGTTGGTGCCGCGCAGGCGCTCCGGGACCAGCGCGAGCTTGATCGTCTCGCCCTTGATCGAGAACTCGTCGAAGTCGAAGAACAGCTCGAGCATCTGCTCGGTGTCGAAGCCGAGTGCACGCAGCAGCACGGTGGCCGGCAGCTTGCGGCGTCGGTCGATGCGCGTGAACAGCGCATCCTTGTGGTCGAACTCGAAGTCGAGCCACGAGCCGCGGTAGGGGATCACCCGTGCCGAGAACAGCAGCTTGCCCGAGGAGTGGGTCTTGCCCTTGTCGTGCTCGAAGATCACGCCCGGCGAACGGTGCAGCTGCGAGACGATCACGCGCTCGGTGCCGTTGATGATGAACGTGCCGTTCTCGGTCATCAGCGGCAGCTCGCCCATGTAGACGTCCTGCTCGCGGATATCCTTGACCGGCTTCTGGGAGCCCGGCGCGTCCTTGTCGTAGATGATCAGCCGCACCTTGACGCGCAGCGGGGCCGCGTAGGTCATGCCACGCAGGCCACACTCCTTGACGTCGAAGATCGGCTTGCCGAGTCGGTAGTTGACGTACTCCAGGCTCGCGTTACCCGAGTAACTGACGATCGGGAACACCGACTTGAAGGCCGCCTGGAGACCCTGGTCGAGGCGGTCGTCGATCCCGACGTCCGCCTGCAGGAACTCGCGGTAGGAGCCGAGCTGGATGTCCAGCAGCGGCGGCACCTCGAGCACGCTGAGACGCTTGCCGAAATCCTTGCGGATACGCTTCTTTTCGGTGAATGAGTAGGCCATCGATCTTCCTCGGCTTGGGTTCGTCAACCTGCGCCAGCCCGGTCGTTGAGCCGGGCCCGGTCAGGCCGCCGCGCGGGCGGCTGACCGGAAACGGGAAAAGGCCGGCGGCACGTGGCCGCCAGCCGTTCCTGAGTGCAGGTCCTGTCTTGGGGACAAGACCGGCTTACTTGAGCTCGACGCTGCCGCCGGCTTCCTCGAGTTCGGCCTTCATCTTCTCGGCCTCGTCCTTGCTCACGCCTTCCTTGACCGGGCTGGGCGCGCCCTCGACCAGGTCCTTGGCCTCCTTGAGGCCCAGGCCGGTCATGCCGCGCACCGCCTTGATGACGCCGACCTTCTTGTCGCCGAAACCGGTGAGGATGACGTCGAACTCGGTCTTCTCCTCCGCGGCGGCGGCTTCGCCACCCGCGGCGGCGGCCGGGGCGGCCGCGACGGCAGCCGCGGCGGAGACGCCGAACTTCTCCTCCATCATGGAGATGAGGTCGACGACCTCCATCACGCTCATGTTGCTGATTGCTTCGAGAATGTCTTCTTTGGACACAGCCATTTCGATTACTCCTGCTGGGGACGCCGGCGGCGTGGCCGCGGGCCCCGGTTACTTACGAATGTCAGGCAGCCTGCTTCTGGTCACGGACCGCGGCGACCGTGCGCACCATCTTGGCGTGCGGCTCGGCCAGCGTGCGGACGAACTTCTGGATCGGCGCCTTCATCACGCCTAGCAGCATGCTCAGGGCCTGGTCGCGGGTCGGCAGCGAGGCCAGCCGCGCGAGTTCCGAGGCGGGAAGCGCCTGGCCACCGACGGACACCAGCTTCACGACCAGCCGGTCGTGATTCTTGCTGTAGTCCTTGATGACACGCGCCGCCGCACCCGGGTCGGCCTGAGAGAAGGCGAGGATCAGCGGACCCACCAGCTTGTCGCTGACGCAGGCAAACTCGGTCCCGTCGAATGCCCGTCGGGCGAGCGTATTCTTCACCACGCGCAGGTAGACGCCGTTGTTGCGGCTCTCCCGGCGCAGTTCGGTCAACTCGTCGACGGTGAGGCCGCTGTACTCGGCCGCGACGAGGGAGTGGGCCCCCGCGGCGACTTCGGCGACTTCGGCAACGACGGCCTTTTTCTGCTCGTATGTCAGACTCACCTGGTTACACCTCTCATTAGCAGTTCCGGCGTGCCGGAACTGCACCCTTCGTGACGGACTCCACCCGGGGGCGGGGTCCACGGTTCACGGTGTCCATCACCAGGAGTCCTCCTGAATCCGGTTGCACCGTCTGCGCAGGCTGGCGCTTGCCGATTAAGCACCCGGAGGTGCGCCTGCGGTCTTTGACGGTCGCCGGCCGTGGCCGGCGCCCCAAAGCCCTGCGCGACCGCCCGTGGGCGGTCGCGACGAAAATCAGCTCTCCAGCGTCGACTGGTCGACCGCAAGGCCCGGCCCCATGGTGCTGGAGACGGTCACCTTGCGCATGTACTGGCCCTTCGAGGCGGCCGGCTTGGCGCGCCTGAGATCACCGAGCAGCGCCTCGAGGTTCTGGCGCAGCGCCGCGACGTCGAAACTGGCCTTGCCGATGGTGCAGTGGATGATGCCGGCCTTGTCGGTGCGGTAGCGCACCTGGCCCGCCTTGGCGTTCTTCACCGCACCGGCCACGTCCGGCGTCACGGTGCCGACCTTCGGGTTCGGCATCAGGCCGCGCGGACCGAGGATCTGGCCGAGCTTGCCGACCACGCGCATGGCGTCGGGCGCGGCGATGACGACGTCGAAGTCCATCTGGCCGGCCTGCACCTTCTCGGCGAGGTCCTCGAAGCCGACGATCTCGGCCCCGGCCTCCTCGGCCGCGGTGGCCAGGGCGCCCTGGGCGAAGACCGCCACGCGCACCGACTTGCCGGTGCCGTTCGGCAGCACGGTCGAACCGCGCACCACCTGGTCGGACTTGCGCGGGTCGACACCCAGGTTGACGCTGACGTCGACCGACTCGTCGAACTTGACCGTCGACAGCTCCTTGATCAGGGACAGCGCCTCGTCGATGCCGAACTGCTTGCCGGCCCCGGTCTTCTCGCGGATCGCGCGGATGCGTTTGCTATGCGTCGCCATGGCTTCAGCCCTCCTCCGTCTCGATGCCCATGCTGCGTGCAGTGCCGGCGACGATGCGCACGGCGCCGTCGAGATCGGCTGCGTTGAGATCGGGCATCTTGGTCTGCGCGATCTCCTCGAGCTGGGCACGGGTCACCTTGCCGACCTTGTCGCGGTTGGGCACCGCGCTGCCGCTCTTGAGGCCCAGGGCCTTCTTGAGCAGCACCGACGCCGGCGGGGTCTTGGTGATGAAGGTGAAGCTGCGGTCGCTGTAGACCGTGATCACGACCGGGATCGGCAGGCCGGCTTCGATGGACTGGCTCTGGGCGTTGAACGCCTTGCAGAACTCCATGATGTTGACGCCGTGCTGGCCGAGTGCCGGACCGACCGGCGGGCTGGGATTCGCCTGCCCTGCCGGGACCTGCAGCTTGATGAAGGCCTGGACTTTCTTTGCCATGGTCTACTCCTGTGTGTGGGTGCAAGCGCCTCGCGGCTCCCCGTTGATGCACGCCGCGGCCATGGCGGGCCGCGCCGCGATCGTCAAGCTTTCTCGACCTGCCCGAACTCGAGCTCCACCGGGGTCGACCGGCCGAAGATCAGCACCGCAACGCGCACGCGGCTCTTCTCGTAGTTGACCTCTTCGACGACGCCGTTGAAGTCGGTGAACGGGCCATCGTTGACGCGCACCACCTCGCCCGGCTCGTAGAGCACCTTCGGCTTCGGCTTCTCGACGCCCTCCTGGATGCGCTGCAGGATCGAGTCCGCCTCCTTGGGCGAAAGCGGCGCCGGCTTGTCGCCGGTTCCGCCGATGAAACCCATGACCCGCGGCACGTCCTTGACCAGGTGCCAGGTGCCCTCGTTCATCTCCATCTGCACCAGCACGTAGCCGGGGAAGAACTTGCGCTCGCTCTTGCGCTGGGTGCCCCCGCGCATCTCGACCACTTCCTCGGTCGGGACCAGGATGTCGCCGAACTGGTCTTCGAGACCGCTCATGGCGATGCGCTCGAGCAGCGAGCGCTTGACCTGGTTCTCGTAGCCCGAGAAGGCGTGCACCACGTACCACCGCATCGCCATCGTTACGCTCCCTGTCCGGTCAACAAGCGGATCAGCCAACCGAGCAGGCTGTCGTAGAGCCACAGCAGCAGCGCGACGACGAACACCATCACCACCACCAGCAGCGTGGTCTGGGTCGTCTCGGTGCGCCCCGGCCAGACCACCTTGCGCACTTCCATCCGCGTGTCCGCGAGGAACTGCATCAGGCCGCGCCCGCGCGCCGTGGTCAGGGCGATCGCCGCGGCGATGCCGAGCACCACCAGCAGGCCCACCACCCGCACCAGCAGGTGCTGGTCCGGGAACAGGTAGAACCCGGCCAGACCACCCGCCGCAACCAGCGCGGCGACGGTGAGCTTCGGCCCGTCCAGCTTCGTCTCCTGCGTGTCGACCTTCGCGTTCATCCTGCAACTTGTCGGCCGGGCCGCCCCGAGGGCGCCCGGCCGTTCTGTATGGCAGGCCAGGAGGGAATCGAACCCCCAACCTGCGGTTTTGGAGACCGCTGCTCTGCCAATTGAGCTACTGGCCTAGAAGAGTGGGGCCGGGGAAGCGATTCCCCAGCCCCGCGTTACCCACCCTGCTGGTTTACTCCAGGATCTTGGCGACGACGCCGGCGCCGACGGTGCGGCCGCCCTCGCGAAT
>CBDTVS010000039.1:0-9332 GCA_965364245.1 uncultured Gammaproteobacteria bacterium
TCTCGCCGCGCACGTCGACGACGACCCGGTCGCGGTGGCGGCCAACCGTGCACGGCTCGACCAGCGGCTATCAGGCGCCGGGCCGGTGCTATGGCTCGAGCAGGTGCACAGCACGGTGGTGGTCGCCGCCGACGACTGGACGCCCGGCACCGTGGCCGACGCGGCCTGGAGCGACCGTCCCGGACCGGTCTGCGCGGTGCTCACCGCCGACTGCCTGCCGGTCCTGTTCTGCGCGCACGACGGCAGCCGGGTCGCCGCCGCGCATGCCGGCTGGCGACGGTCGCCGCGCTCGGTATACCGCCAGGGAGCCTGCTCGCCTGGCTCGGACCGGCCATCGGCGCGCACGCCTACGAGATCGACACGGCGGTGCGCGACGCCTTCGTCGGCGCCGACCCGGGTGCGGCGACGGCCTTCGTCGCGACCCGTCCCGGGCACTGGCGCGCCGACCTCTACGCGCTGGCCAGGCGGCGCCTCGCGCGGATCGGCGTCGACGCGGTCTATGGTGGAGGACTATGCACCGCCAGCGATTCCGCGCGGTTCTACTCCTACCGCCGCGATGGCGTGACCGGGCGCATGGCAAGCCTGGTCTGGCGGCACGGGAGCGCGCCTCTCACCTGAGGCTTCCGTTATCATCGCCCCCCTGGCCCGCGCGGCGGGTCGTCAGCCTGGAGGCGCGAGATGCAGTGGACCATGGTGACGGTGATCGGCAGCGATCGCCCGGGCATCGTCGCCCGGGTCAGCGCCTGCCTGTTCGAGCATGGCTGCCACCTGGGCGAGGCGTCGATGATGCGCCTCGGCGGCAACTTCACGATCATGCTCATGGTCGGTCACGACGGTGGGCCCGGCGAGGTCGAGGCGATGCTGGCGCCGGTGACCGGCGAACTCGGCCTGCGCCTGCACGTCGACGCCATCGACGGGCACCTGCATGACCACGTGGTGCCCAACGTGCGCGTCACGGTGTTCGGCGCCGACCGCGCCGGCATCGTCGCGCAGGTCACCGGGCGCCTGGCCGAGGCCGGGCTGAACATCCTCGACCTCGAGTCCGATGTCGGGGGTAGCGCCCAGGCGCCGATCTACGTCATGCACATCGAGGGCCTTGCCTCCGGCAGCATCGAGAAGCTGCGCGCGGCGCTTGCCGACCTGGCCGAAGCGGGCATCGACACCCGCGTCGAGTCGATCGAGACGCTGATCGGCTGACGCATGGCCGTCCTCGAGATCCTCACCTACCCGGACCCGCGGCTGAAGCAGGAGTCGCAGCCCGTGCCGGCGGTCGACGACGCGCTGCGCGCCTTCATCGCCGACCTCGAGGAGACGATGCGCGCAGGGCCCGGTGGCGTCGGCATCGCCGCGCCGCAGGTGGGCCGCTTCGAGCGGATCGCGATCGTCGATGTGCCGCCGCGCAAGAAGTCGAGCAGTCACGGCCGGCTGGTGCTGGTCAATCCGGAGATCACCGCTTGGGACGGCATGGCGATCGGCCGCGAGGGCTGCATGTCGGTGCCCGACTACACCGGCAACGTGATCCGCGCCGAGCGCATCGGCCTGACCGCGCTCGACGAGCACGGCACCACCCGCGACTTCGAGATGCACGGCTTCGAAGCGCGTGCCGTGCAGCACGAGCTCGATCACCTCGATGGCTTCCTGTTCCTGGACCGGCTGGTCAGCCGGCGCAACGACCTGTTCAGACGCAAGGTTTACCAGGCGCCGCAGAAGTGAGATGAGCGGCGACGGGACAACGGGCTGGGCGCCGAAACGCGAGCTGTGGGCCTGGGCCTTCTACGATTTCGCCAACTCCGGCTACACCACCGTGGTGCTGACCGCGGTGTTCAACGCCTACTTCGTCGGCGTGGTTGCCGCGGCGCACGGCCCGGGCCGGGCGACGCTGCTCTGGACCGCCGCGATCGCGCTGGCCAACGCCATGGTCGTGCTCGGCGGCCCGCTGCTCGGCGCGCACGCCGACGCGCACGCCAGCAAGAAGCGTTTCCTGGTCGCGACCACGTTCGGTTGCGTGACCCTGACCGCCGCGCTGGCGGTCGTCGGTCCGGGCGACGTCGCGCTCGGCTTTGCGCTGCTGGTCGGTTCCTGCGTCATGTTCGCGCTCGGCGAGAACCTGATCGCGGCGTTCCTGCCCGAGCTCGCGCCATCCGCGGCCCTTGGCCGCCTCTCGGCGCGCGGCTGGGCGCTCGGCTACCTCGGCGGCCTGCTGGTGCTCGGTCTCTGCCTGGCGTGGATCCAGCTCGCCGAGTCGCGCGGAGCGACGGCGGCGGAGGCCGTGCCGGGGACGATGCTGATCGTCGCCGGGGCGTTCGCGCTGGCGGCGCTGCCCACGCTGCTGTGGCTGCGCGATCGCGCCCCGGGAACGCCACGCTCCGGGGACGCGGCGACCGCAGGCTGGCGGCGCCTGGCCCACAGCTGGCGCGAGACGCGTCGCTACCCCGACCTGCGCCGGTTCCTGGTCACGCTCGCGGTCTACCACGCCGGCATCCAGACGGTGATCGTGCTGGCCACCGTCTACGCCCAGCAGGCGATGGGCTTCGGCACGGTCGAGAGCCTGTGGCTAATCCTGGTGGTCAACGTGACGGCGGCCATCGGCGCGCTCGCCTTCGGCCACCTGCAGGATCGCATCGGCTCGGTACGCACGCTGGCCATGGCACTGGCGCTGTGGGTGCTGGCGTGTGGCTGCGCGTGGTTCGCCGAGGGGCGCATGCTGTTCTGGATCGCCGCCAACCTGGTCGGCATCGCGATGGGGGCCAGCCAGTCGGCGGGGCGTGCGCTGGTCGGGCGCTTCACGCCGGTTGGCCGCACCGCCGAGTTCTTCGGCCTGTGGGGCGTGGCGGCGATCGTCGGCCCACTCGCCTACGGACTGCTCGGCTTCGTCACTGATGGCGACCACCGCACCGCGCTGCTGTCGACGCTGGCCTTCTTCGTGGCCGGGTTGCTGCTGCTGCGCGGGACCGACGAGGCGCGCGGCATGCGCGCGGCGGGGCGTGCCTGACGGCGTCCGCTAGCCAGCGCGCTGCTTGAAAACCCCGCCCCGGGCCCGCATTTAGGATGCAACCTGAAACGAATGCGGGAAGATCAAGATGCGCATGGACAAGCTGACCAGCAAGTTCCAGATGGCCCTGGCCGATGCCCAGAGCCTCGCGGTCGGGCGCGACCACCAGTTTATCGAGCCGGCCCACCTGCTCGCCGCGCTGCTCGACCAGCAGGGTGGCAGCGTGCGCCCGCTGCTGGCCCAGGCCGGGGTCAACGTCGCCCAGCTGCGCACCCGTCTCGGCGAACAGCTCGATCGCGTACCGCAGGTCGAGGGAACGGCCGGCGACGTGATGGTCTCCAATCCGCTGTCGCGGCTGCTCAACGTCACCGACAAGCTGGCCCAGCAGCGCGGCGACCGCTTCATCTCCAGTGAGCTGTTCGTGCTCGCGGCCAGCGAGGAGAAGGGTGACCTCGGCCAGGCACTGCGCGAGTGCGGCGCCAGCCGCCAGTTGCTCGAGCAGGCGATCGACCGGATGCGCGGTGGCGACGCGGTCGACGATCCCAACGCCGAGGAGCAGCGCCAGGCGCTGCAGCGTTACACCATCGACCTGACCGAGCGCGCCGAGCAGGGCAAGCTCGACCCGGTGATCGGCCGGGACGACGAGATCCGTCGCACCATCCAGGTCCTGCAGCGGCGCACCAAGAACAACCCGGTGCTGATCGGCGAGCCCGGGGTCGGCAAGACCGCGATCGTCGAGGGTCTCGCGCAGCGCATCGTCGATGGCGAGGTGCCCGAGGGCCTGAAGGACAAGCGGCTGCTGGCGCTCGACATGGGCGCGCTGATCGCCGGGGCCAAGTTCCGCGGCGAGTTCGAAGAGCGCCTGAAGGCGGTGCTCAACGACCTCGCCAAGCACGAGGGGCAGATCATCCTGTTCATCGACGAACTGCATACCATGGTCGGCGCCGGCAAGGCCGAGGGCGCGATGGACGCGGGCAACATGCTCAAGCCGGCACTGGCGCGCGGCGAGCTGCACTGCGTCGGCGCGACCACGCTCGACGAGTACCGCCAGTACGTCGAGAAGGACGCCGCACTCGAGCGGCGTTTCCAGAAGGTGGTGGTCAACGAGCCGAACGTCGAGGACACCATCGCGATCCTGCGTGGCCTCAAGGAGCGCTACGAGGTGCATCACGGCGTGGAGATCACCGACCCGGCGATCGTCGCCGCGGCGACGCTCTCGACGCGTTACATCACCGACCGCAACCTGCCCGACAAGGCGATCGACCTGATCGACGAGGCGGCGAGCCGGATCCGCATCGAGATGGATTCCAAGCCCGACGAGATGGACCGTCTCGAGCGGCGCGTCATCCAGCTGAAGATCGAGCGCGAGGCGCTGCGCAAGGAGGCCGATGCCGCGTCGCGGAAACGCCTCGACGACCTCGAGGAGCAGCTCGGCAAGCTCGAGCGGGAGTACTCGGATCTCGAGGAGGTGTGGAAGGCGGAGAAGGCGACGCTGCAGGGCGCCACGCACGTCAAGGAGGAGCTCGAGCGGGCCCGGCTCGAGCTCGAGGCGGCGCGCCGCGCGCAGGACCTCGGCCGCATGTCGGAGCTGCAGTACGGGCTCATCCCCGAGCTCGAGAAACGCCTGGCGACCGCCGGCGAGGCGGCGCAGAGCGAGACCCGGCTGCTGCGCAACCGGGTCAGCGAGGAGGAGATCGCCGAGGTGGTCTCCAAGTGGACCGGCATCCCGGTCAGCAAGATGCTCGAGGGCGAGCGCGACAAGCTGCTGCGCATGGAAGAGGCGCTGCACCGGCGCGTGGTCGGCCAGGACGAGGCGGTCAACGCGGTCGCCGACGCGATACGCCGTGCGCGCGCCGGTCTCGCCGACCCCAACCGTCCGACCGGCTCATTCCTGTTCCTCGGCCCGACCGGGGTCGGCAAGACCGAACTGTGCAAGGCGCTGGCCCAGTTCCTGTTCGACACCGAGGAGGCGATGGTGCGCATCGACATGTCGGAGTTCATGGAGAAGCACTCCGTGGCCCGGCTGATCGGCGCGCCGCCCGGCTACGTCGGCTACGAGGAGGGCGGTTACCTGACCGAGGCGGTGCGGCGCAAGCCCTACTCGGTGATCCTGCTCGACGAGGTCGAGAAGGCCCACCCGGACGTGTTCAACGTGCTGCTGCAGGTGCTCGACGACGGGCGCCTGACCGACGGGCACGGCCGCACCGTCGACTTTCGCAACAGCGTCATCGTGATGACCTCGAACCTCGGCTCGCAGCTGATCCAGGAGCTGGCCGGCGAGGAGCGGTATGCGCAGATGAAGGCCTCGGTGATGGAGATCGTCGGCCAGCACTTCCGTCCCGAGTTCATCAACCGGGTCGACGAGGTGGTGGTGTTCCATCCGCTGGGCCGGGCGCAGATCCGTGCCATCGCCGATATCCAGCTCGACCTGCTGCGCAGGCGCCTGGCCGAGCGCGACCTGCGCCTGGAACTGAGCGAGGCCGCCCTCGACCAGCTCGCCGCGGCCGGCTTCGATCCGGTCTACGGCGCGCGGCCGCTCAAGCGCGCGATCCAGCAGCGGATCGAGAACCCGCTCGCGCAGCGCATCCTGGCCGGCGAGTTCACCGCCGGCACCACGATCCGCGTGGACTGGGTCGACGACGCGCTGCAGTTCAGCGCCGCCGCGGCGTAATCAGCCGATCGGGTTCTCCGCGAACCCTGACTGCACCTCGCCGAGGGCGTCGGGGTTGCGGCGCAGCGCCGCGAGGCACTGCGGGTCGAGCTTGCTGCCGGCCAGCACCTCCATCTGCGCCAGCGAGGCCTCGGTCGACAGCGCCGCCTTGTAGGGACGGCGGCTGGTCAGCGCATCGAAGACGTCGGCCACGGCGATGATGCGCGCCTCGATCGGGATCGCCTCGCCCTGCAGGCCGTCGGGGTAGCCGCTGCCGTCGAACGCCTCGTGGTGGTGGTGGACGATGTTGCGCAGGATCGAGACGTTGCCGAACTGCTCGAAGCCGAAGTCGTCGATCATCTCCTCGACGATCTCGCGGCCGACGTCGACGTGCTGTTTCATCGCCTCGAACTCCCGCGGATCGAGTTGGCCCGGCTTGAGCAGGATCGCGTCGGGGATGCCGATCTTGCCGATGTCGTGCAGCGGTGCGAACAGGAAGATGAACTCGATCGCCTCGTCGCTGAGGCCGTAGGTGTCGGCGAGGTCGAGGGCGATCAGCCGCGCGTAGCGCGACATGCGGTCGAGGTGGGCGCCGGTACCCGAGTCGCGGTGTTCGGCGAACGCGCGGGCGGTCTTGACCGCGGCGAGCAGCGTGCGCCCGACCGCCAGCTCGCGGATCACGGTGAGCGCGATCAGGTGGGCGAACGGGTCGATGCTGGCGAGGCGCGCCGGGGTGAAGTGGCCCGGCTCGGTCGCGTCGAAGAACAGCAGCCCGGCGAATCGGCCGTCCATCTGCATCGGCATGGTGTAGCTGGAGCGGTAGCCCTCGGCGACGATGTGCGGAGGGCTGTCGGGACGTCCCGAGTCATAGGCCGCCAGGTCGTCGACCACGCGTGGCTCGCCGCTGTGCGCGATCTCCTGCAACGCCGGCGAGTCGGCCAGCGGCGCAGCGTAGTTGCGCAGCGGGTTGTCGCGCAGATCGCTGCTGCAGAAGGTCTTGAGCAGATCGCTGCGTGCGTCGTGCAGCGCGATGGTGATGCGCTGCAGCGATGGGAACTGATGCTGGACGATGTTATGGATGTGCGCGAGCTTGGCGCTGACCGAACGCAGCCGGTCGAGATCGCCGAGCAGGGTGTCCCGGGTCGACGTCGTCGCGTCGCCGCGGGTCGTGTCGTTCATCTGGGCTCGGCGAGCACGACCTTGTCGCGCCCCGTCTCCTTCGCCTTGTACAGTGATTCGTCGACCCGTGTGAGCAGGGCCTCGGCGTCCTCACCCGGCTGCAGGGTCGCGACGCCGATGCTGGTGGTGAACACCACCGGGGTGCCGTCCGGTGCCGTGGCCGGGGCGTCGTGGCAGCCGCTGCGAATGCGCTCGGCGACCTCGCAGCCGCGCTCGGCGCTGGTCTCCGGCAGCACGGCGAGGAACTCCTCGCCGCCGTAACGGCCGACCAGGTCGGAGCGGCGCAGTGCCTTCTCGACCACGCCGGAGAAGTGGCGCAGCACGGCGTCTCCGGCGAGGTGGCCGAGGGTGTCGTTGACCCGCTTGAACTTGTCGAGGTCGAACAGCAGCACGGTCAGCTCGCGCTTGTAGCGTTCCGAGCGCTCCATCTCCTCGGCCAGGCGCCCCATCAGCGCGCGGCGGTTGAGCAGGCCGGTGAGCGGGTCGCGCGTCGCCTGACGGTAGAGTCGCAGCAACATCTGCAGCTGCGACATCTGCGCCCACAGCGCGAGCGACAGCAGCAGGCCGAGCAGCCACAGCGCGCCGATGGTCTCGGCGCTGAAGAACTCGCCGCTGACCGCCTGGCTGGCCGCGACGATCAGGAACACCGGCAGCGCCAGCGCCAGACCCTCGAGCAGCGTCAGGGCGAAGATCGCCAGCTGGGCGATGATCACGAAGGGGTAGAAGCTGTAGCCCATCGCCGCCCATACCGAGACGCCGTCGCCGAGCAGCAGCATCTGGCTGATGAAGAAGAACACGCACGGGATCACCACCAGCATGCCCAGACGGAAGCGTGCGAGCGGCAGGTGGTGCGGGTTGTGGCGTACCAGGGCGACGGCCAGGAAGGTCGCGCCGGCCGCCAGCCGGGTGATGGCGAGCGCGACGAACGGCGTGCCTGGCAACAGGTAGTCGATCGGTATCCACAGCACCACCACCGCGGCATACAGCAGGCCGAGGATGCGCACCCGGTTGTGGATGTAGTCGGCGCGTGAGCCGCTGAAGTCGATCGAGTGATGGTCGGAACGGACCAGGTCCACGAGGTTGGCGAACAGCGACCACTGCGAGCCCTTGCGCTTTTCGGCGGCGGGGGGCAGCTGGGTCGGTTCGCGGCGTTCGGCGATCTCGTTCATGCGCTCTCTCTCCTTGGGCCTAGCGCGGTGAGTACTGCGGCCGCTCATCGACGTCGACCGTCCACTCGGTCGAAGCCTGTTCGCGCCAGCCGCTCAGCGAAACCTGATCGCCCGGGGCGAGCATCACGATCAGCTCGAGTGCGTCGGCGGCACCCTTGATCATACTTCCATTCAGCGCGGTCACCACGTCACCCGGGCGCAGCCCCGCGCGGTCGGCAGGGCCGCCGGGCAGCACGCCGGCGATCAGGATGCCGGTCGCCTCCGGCAGGCCGAACGACTCGGCCAGTTGTGGCGTGACGTCCTGGATTCCCACGCCCACCCAGCCGCGTACGACACGCCCCTGCTCGAGCAGCTGCCTCTGGATGCGGCTGGCGAGGCTGACCGGGATCGCGAAGCCGATGCCCTGCGAGCCGCCGGTGCGCGAGAAGATCGCGGTGTTGATGCCGACCAGTTCGCCGGCGGCGTTGATCAGCGCGCCGCCCGAGTTGCCGGGGTTGATCGCCGCATCGGTCTGGATGAAATCCTCGAAGGTGCTGATCCCGAGCTGGTCGCGGCCGGTGGCGCTGACGATGCCCATGGTCACGGTCTGGCCGACCCCGAACGGGTTGCCGATCGCGAGCACGATGTCGCCGACGCGCAGCGCCTCCGAGGAGCCGAGAGCGATCTGCGGTGGGTCGTCGAGTTCCACCTCGAGCACCGCGAGGTCCGACTCCGGGTCGGCGCCGACCAGTGTCGCCTCGGCGACCCGGCCGTCGGCGAGCTGGACGACGATCTGGTCGGCCTCGGCGATGACGTGGTTGTTGGTCAGCACGTGCCCGCTGCGGCTGACGATGACCCCCGACCCGAGGCTGGTCTCGAGCCGCTGGCGCGGCACGCTGCCCGGTCCCTCGCCGAAGAAGCGGCGGAAGGCGGGATCCTCGAACAGCGGGTTGGGGCGCTCGGTGACCAGCTTGGCGGTGCTGATGTTGACCACTGCGGGAGCGGAGCGGGCGACCGCGGCGGCGTACGATGCGGGCCCTGGTGCTGCGGGCGCGCTCGCGGCCGGCACCGCGTCCGGTCTCGTGGGCGCGGGCGGGTGGGCGAGCTCGAGCAGTTCCGGCTTGAGGATCACCGCGACGAAGGCGAGGGCGAGACCGGCGGTGATGATCTGGAAGACGAACGCCAGCGATTTGCCGAACTGCATATCCCACTCCGCGGGCGATGGCGTCCGCGTCCCTTGCGGCGCCCCGATGGGCGGCCAGTGTACCCTACCCCTGCGCCAGATTGGGTCGGCCCAACGATGGAGGATGCATGAAGACGAAGGGGGACGCAGAGGGGGTCTCGGCAGAGGCGTTGGTCGCCT
>CBDTVS010000040.1:0-9246 GCA_965364245.1 uncultured Gammaproteobacteria bacterium
CAGCAGCATCAGCGCGGTGCGCACGCGGAAGCCGTGCAGCGCGTCCCAGGCGAAGTGCAGGCGGTCACCGAGATTCATGGCGATGACTCCCCGACCCGGCCGTCGACGACGTGGATTCGTCGCGACGCGCGCCGCCCGATCTCCGGGTCGTGGGTCACCACCAGCAGCGTCAGGCCGGCGTCGTGCAGCTGTTCGATCAGTTCGAGCACCTCGTGGCCGGAGTGGCGATCGAGATTGCCGGTCGGCTCGTCGGCGAGCAGCAGGCGCGGTTCCATGATGGTGGCGCGGGCGATCGCGACCCGCTGGCGCTGCCCGCCGGAGAGCTGGTCGGGACGGTGATCGGCACGCGACGCGAGGTCGAGGCGTTCCAGTGCGCGCGTCACCCGCTCGCGGCGCTCGGCCGGCTCGACCCCGGCCAGCACCAGCGGCAGGCCGACGTTTTCGGCTGCGGTCAGGCGCGGCACCAGGTGGAAGAACTGGAATACGAAACCGACCTTGTCGCGACGCTGGATGGCGCGCGCCGCGCCGTCGAGCGCGGTGACGTCGGTCCCGTCGAGCAGGTAGCGCCCCCGGCTCGGGCGATCGAGCAGGCCGATGACGTTGAGCAGCGTCGATTTGCCGGAGCCGGACGGCCCCATGATCGACAGGTAGTCGCCGGCGGCGACCCGCAGGTCGACGTCGCGCAGCGCGTGCACCGTCTGCTCGCCGACCTCGAAGTCGCGGCCGATCCCGGCGAGCTCGAGCATCACGGCGTGGCGGGCGCCGGCACCACGGCCGCGCCGGCGACCACCCCCTCGTCGGGCAGGGCGACCCGGTCGCCGCGCGCCAGGCCCTCGAGCACCTCGACCTGCTGCCAGTTGCGCAGTCCGACCCTGACCGCGACCGACTCGAGCGTGCCGTCCGCGGGACGGTAGCGCAGCACGCGATCGGCCTCGTCGAGCGCCGCGGCCGGGATGCGCAGCGCGTTGTCATGGCGCGCGAGCAACACCTCCACGTCGGCCGTGTAGCCCGGCAGCAGCCCGGCGAGCTGGCCCGGATCGAGCTCGACCTCGATCTCGACGGTGCGCGCCTGCTTCTCGAACTCCTGCACGTAGGGCGCCACGCGACGCACGGTGCCGTCGAAGGTGCGTTCGCGGAAGGCGTCGAGCCCGACGCGCGCCGGCTGGCCACGCCGCACCTCGGGCGCGTCGACCTCGTCGATCGGCGCGCTGACGTAGAGGCAGCCGGACTCGACCAGGTCGACCACCGGCAGGGTCGCGATGCCGGGCGGCGACGGCGTGACGTACTCGCCCAGCTCGCCGTTGACCTCGGCGACCACGCCGGCGAACGGGGCGCGGATCTCGCTGCGTTCGCGCGCGGCCCGCGCGACCGCGATGCGGCTGCGTGCGACCTCGGCGTTGGCCCGCGCCGCGCGGCAGGCCGCCTCGCGGGCCGACGCCTCGGTGACCGCCTGGTCGACCCGCTCCTCGGCCACCAGGTCGCGCTCGCGCAGCGTGACCAGGCGGTTCGCCTCGCGGCGGCCGACCTCGGCGCGCAGGCACGCCTGCTCGGTGTTGGAACTCGCGGCGCGCGCCTCGCTCTCGGCCAGTACCACCTGCGCCTCGAGGTCGCGGTTCCACAGGCTGACCAGCAGCGCGCCCGTCTCGACCACGGCGCCCTCGCGCGCCGCGAGCCGCTCGATGGTGCCGCCCATCGCCGGCGCCAGACGCGCGCGCCGGCAGGCGTTGACGGTGCCCGCGCGGGTGTTGGCGACCAGCGACTCGACCGGCCCCGGCGCGACCTCAACCAGCGACACGACGACCGGCTCCGGGCGCGACAGCCACCAGCCGCCGGCGGCCAGCGCCGCGAACGCGATCGTCAACAGGGTCCAGCGAGTCCAGCGCATCTGCATCCCAGCCGATCTCCCGGCGCGTCCCGTGCGCCCATCTCCCCGCTTCAGTCTAGTCGCTGGCCCGCGATGCTTCCGGCTAAGTGCCTGGAATCACGACGGTCAATCACGCCCCCAAAGCGGTGCCAGTTCGGCGAGCCGGGCCTGGCGCGCCGCCTCGGGTTGGGCGCCAAGCGCCGCGACGGCCGCGTGGAAGGCGGCGAAATCATCGCCATGCTGCACCAGCAGGGCGCGGAAGGCCGGCACCAGGTCGTGGTAGAGACCGACGGTGTTGAGCTTGGCGTTGTTCAGGCCGGCGGCCATCCAGGCGTCGAAACCCGGGTCGGCATCCCAGCCGGACCGCAACTCCGCGTAGTCCTCGCGGGCCGCGGCGAGACGCCGTGCCTTGCGCTCGCGCAGCGTCGCCGCATCGGCCGCCGTCGCGTAGAGCGCGGCGAGGTCGTCGCGCAACGCCAGCAGCAGGTCGAGCACCGCACGACGCCGTGCCGTGTCGATCTCGGCGCGTGCGCGCAGCGCGCCGTCGCCACGCGCATCGAGCCAGCGCAGCACCCCGGCATCGGCCACCGCGGTGGCGTAGGACTCGTTGAACGGCGTGTCACCGGTGACGAACAGCCGCCGGTGGGCGAGTTCGTGAAACAGCAGCCAGGCGAGTCGGTCCTCGCGGCGGAACAGGAAGGTGTCGAGCAGCGGGTCGTCGAACCAGCCCAGCGTCGAATAGGCGACCACGCCGGCGACGTGGACATCCTCGCCGGCCGCCGCGAGCCGGTCGGCCTCGCGGGCCGCGGCCGCTGCATCGAAGTAGCCGCGGTAGGCCAGGCAGCCGACCAGCGGGTAGCACCACTCGCGCGGCGTGAGCGAGAACTCGGGTGCCGCGAACACGTTCCACGCGACGAACGGGCGTCCGAGCGCGGCGTAGCTGGTGTAGCTCGCGCGCGCCGGCAGTGCCAGCTCGTGCTCGGCAAAGGCGAGGATCTCGCGCGCCAGGCGTAGCCGGGCGACCAGTCCGGGATCGGTGGTCGGGTCGTCGAGCAGCGCGTCGAGCGGCCGGGCCGCGGCGAGCAGTTCGAACTGGCCGCCCGCCGCGCCGAGGTAGTAGTCGAGCGACGCGCAGCCACCGCCGACGAGCAGCAGCAGCGCGGCCGCGAGGTGGCGCCATCCCATGCTTGGTGAACATAGCACGCGCCGCTACCATGCCCGGATGGAAACCTACCTGGTCGGGGGCGCGGTGCGTGACCGCCTGCTCGGCCTCGAGGTGCGCGAGCGCGACTGGGTCGTGGTCGGCGCCACCGTCGAGGCCATGCTCGAGGCCGGCTACCGCCAGGTGGGTCGCGACTTCCCGGTCTTCCTGCACCCCGAGAGCGGCGACGAGTACGCGCTGGCGCGCACCGAACGCAAGTCGGCACCGGGTTATCGCGGCTTCGAGGTCCACGCCAGCCCCGAGGTGACGCTCGAGGAGGACCTGCGCCGCCGCGACCTGACCATCAACGCCATCGCCGAGGCACCCGACGGCACCCTGATCGACCCGTTCGGGGGTGTCGAGGACCGGCGCCTCGGCCGCCTGCGTCACGTCTCGCCGGCGTTCATCGAGGACCCAGTGCGCGTGTTGCGCTGCGCCCGCTTCGCCGCCCGCTTCGCCCACTGGGGCTTCCGCGTCAGTCACGCGACCCACAAGCTGATGCGCGAGATGGTCGATGCCGGCGAGGTCGATGCGCTGACCCCGGAGCGGGTCTGGGCGGAACTCGAACGGGCGCTCGCGACACCGACCCCGGCGCGCTTCTTCGAGGTGCTGCAGCGCTGCGGAGCGCTGGCACGGGTGCTGCCCGAACTGGAGCCGCTGCTCGGCCCGGCCCCGGAGGCCCATGCGGGCGGCGACGGCACGCCGCGCGCGCTGCGCGCCCTGGCCCGCGCCGCCGCCCTCGACGCCTCGCCCGAGGCGCGCTTCGCTGCGCTGGTGCTACCGCTGGGCGAGGCCGGCCCGGTCGAGCGTCTCTGCGCGCGGCTGCGTGCGCCGCACGCCTACCGTGATCTGGGCCGGCTGGCCGCCGTGCACCACCGCGCGGTGCGTGACGTGGCGCAGCACGCCCCCGCGGCCCTGCTCGATCTGCTGCAACGACTCGACGCCCTCCGCCGTCCCGAACGCCTCGCCGGACTGGGCCAGGCGGTGCAGGCCGACGACGAAGCCGATCTCGATCGCCCCTACCCACCCGCCGAGCGGTTGCGCGCGGCCCACGCCGCCGCGGCCGCGGTCGATGCCAGCGACCTCGCGCGGGCCGGTCTCGACGGCCCGGGCATTGCCGCGGCGCTGCAGCAGCGTCGCATCGAGGCCCTCGCCGCGCTTCCCTGACCCCGCCCCGCCGGACGCTGCGCCTCCGGTTGCCTAGCGAGATCTAACCACCGCGTATGTCGGATTAATCCGACATTTTGCCGCCATTGCATGGCGTTAGAGTGGTGATACCAGCGGACGGTACACCAGCAACACGAGGGAGCGGACAACGAAAATCACACACAAGGGGTACTCACCATGCACACCAACTCGAACCACCAGGCCTCCATCCACCCGCTCTACCAGCAGCTCGAGACCCGCTTCGATGCCGACCTCGGCGCGATCTGGCTCGACATGCGCTCCGCACCACGTCCCTGCTTCACCCCACAGCTGCTCGACGAGCTGCGCAGATACCAGCGCACGCTCGAGAACCAGCAGGGACACTGGCGCCAGGGTGGCACGGCGCAGCGCGTCGACTACCAGGTGCTGACCTCGACCGTGCCCGGCATTTTCAATCTCGGCGGTGACCTCGACCGCTTCCTCGGCTGGATCGCCGGACGCGATCGCGGGGCGCTGGCGAGCTACGCGCGCGCCTGCATCGACGTCCTCTACCCCAACGCGGTCAACTACCACCTGCCGATCACCACCATCGCGCTGGTGCGCGGCCAGGCCCTGGGGGGCGGTTTCGAGGCCGCACTGTCGAGCAGCGTGATCATTGCCGAGGCGAGCGCCCAGCTCGGCCTGCCCGAGATCCTGTTCAACCTGTTCCCCGGCATGGGGGCCTACAACCTGCTCTGCCGTCGCGTCACCCCGCACCAGGCCGAGCAGATGATCCTCAGCGGCCGGCTCTACTCCGCCGAGGAGCTGCACGAGCTCGGCATCGTCGACGTCGTCGCCGAGGACGGCGCGGGTCCCGACGCGGTCGCGACCTTCATCCGCCGTCATCGCCGCCAGCGCAACGGCCACCTGGCGCTGCAGCGCGCGCGGCTGCGCGCCCACCGCATCTCCTACCAGGAACTGATCGACATCACCGACATCTGGGTCGACGCGGCGCTGGCGCTCGAGACCCGGGACATCAAGGTGATCGAGCGGCTGGTACGGGCGCAGAACCGCATCACCACGCCCGACGACGGCGCCGAACAGCGCGTGGCCTGAGAGCCCTCGGGCGGCGGCCTCAGGCGCGCGCGCCGCGTGTCCGTGCGCGGCGCGTGGCGAAGGCCGCAGCGGTCTCCTCGATCAGTACGGCGAGGGCCGCCGCGGCGTCGCGTGCCGCGCCGTGCTGCTGCGCCTTGCACAGTTCCGAGAGCTGACCGCAGGCCTCGAACACGCCCTGTGCGCCCACGCTGCCGGCGGAGCCGCGCAGCGCGTGCAGTTCGTCGCGCGCCTCGCCGAAACGCCGGGCAGCGACCTCGGTCGCGATCCGTGCCTGCAGCTCGCGGGCGTCGGCCAGGAAGCCGTCGAACAACCCGCCGAGGAAGCCCTCGCCTCCGGCCAGCTGTTCTATGTGCCGTAGGACGCGCTCCTCGAGCAGCTCTGTCGTGGCGTCAGGAGCCGCCTCCGGCGCGTCCATGACCGGGCCCGGCGCCGGGGACACACTCTCCGCATGGCCGACCAGCTCGGCGACGGTCTGCAACAGCGCCGCGGTGTCGACCGGCTTGCTCAGGTAGGCGTCGGCACCGGCGGCAAGCGCCTCCTCGCGCGCCTCGCGCGTCGCGTTGGCCGAGATCACCAGCCACGGCGTGCGCGGCTGCCCGGCCTCGATGACCCGCTGCAGACGCAACGCCTCGAGCCCGCCCATCTCGGGCATCTGGATATCGGCGATCACCAGGTCGAAACGCTCGGCCTCGAGCAGGTCGAGCAGCTCTTCGCCGTTGCCCGCGAGGCGCACGCGGTGGCCGGCTCGGTCGAGCACCAGCGACAGCACCTTGCGGTTGGTCGGGTTGTCCTCGGCGACAGCGATGTCGAGCGTGTCCGCCGGCACCTGCGGTGTGCGCAGCCGGTCGGCCAGGCGCACCACGCCCTCGACCGGCTCATGCTCGGTGCAGGCCGCGTGCAGGGCGTTGTAGAGCAGCCGCTTGTCGAGCGGCATGCCGAGCACCGAGGAGTAGCCGGCCTGCAGCAACGCCGACTCGGACGTCGCGGCGAGGGGGCCAGCCAGGATCGCCGAGACCGCGTGGAAGCGGGCGTCGTCGCGCAACATCGCGATGAACTCGAGCGGCGAGAAATCGAGCGCGGAGCCCATCACCAGCACGATCTGGTAAGGCTGCGCACTGCGTAGGCCGTCGCCGAGCCGCGCGAAGAGCTCGGCGCTACGGTTCACGACCTCGGTCTCGATGCCCCAGTCGCGCAGCGCCGCGGTCAGCTCGTGGGGGTCGAGGGCGAGCAGCAGCACGCGGCTGCCATCCAGCGACGCGGCCTGCGGGGCGCCCTCCGCGGCCGGCTGCTTGTCCAGCGTCAGTTCGAACCAGAACGTGGTGCCGCGCCCGACCTCGCTGTCGAAGCCGATGCGCCCACCCATGCGTTCGACCAGCTGGCGGGCGATGGTGGTGCCGAGCCCGGTGCCGCCGAAACTGCGGGTGGTGGTCTCGTCGGCCTGGGTGAAGCTCTCGAACACGCGGTCGCGCGCCGCGGGCGGAATGCCGATGCCGCTGTCGACCACCTCGAAGCAGGCGGTCACCGCGCCCTCGCTCTCGCTGACCGGAACGACGCGGATCTCGATGCCGCCCTGCGGCGTGAACTTGATCGCGTTGCCGACCAGGTTGATCAGCACCTGGCGCAGGTGCTGGGCGTCGCCGTGGCACAGGAATGGCGTCTTGGGGTTGATGTGCACCTGGAAGTCGAGTCCCTTGGCCGCGGCCTGGGGCGCGAGCATCCGCGCGGTCGAGTTGACCAGTGCATGCAGGTCGAAGTCGACCGCCTCGATCTCGATCTTGTCGGCCTCGATCCGCGCCAGGTCGAGCACCTTGTCGATCAGCGACAGCAGCGTGCGCGCCGAGGCCTGGATGGTCCGCGCGTAGTCGCGCTGCTCGCTGGACAGGCGGGTATCCATCAGCAGGTCGGACATGCCGATGACGCCGTTGAGCGGGGTGCGCATCTCGTGGCTCATGTTGGCGACGAAGCGGCTCTTGGCCTCGCTCGCCAGGCGCGCCCGCTCGACCGCCTCCTCGAGACGGCGGATCAGCGTGCCGATGTAGAACGGCAGCACCAGCAGCGTGACCAGCAGGCCCACGCCGAGCACCACGTGCTGCGCCCAGAAGCCGCTGGTCAGCAGCACCAGGCCGAAGCCGGTCACGCTCAGTGCGGTCGCCAGGTAGAGGTAGCGGGTGCCGTAACGGAAACCGTTGCCGACCACCACCCACAGGTAGACGCCGTAGAGCGGCGTCGCCGCCTCGCCGCCAAAGTAGAGGCCGGCGCTGGTGGCGCCGAAGTCGACCAGCATGCCGGCGATCCGCCGCCGCGGGCACGGCAACGGGTCCCAGGCGATCCAGCCGAGGATGCCGAACGCGCCGACGATGAACAGCCCCGCCGCCACCAGCAACGCCCGCTCGGTGACGTCGACCGCGCCGTCGGAAAGCACCGCGAAGACCAGGTAACCGACCAGCAGCAGGCCGAGCACGATGCGGATCAGCGCCTGTTCGAGTTCGCTGTCCTGGCGCCCCTGGAACGGGGCCAGCAGGCGCGCGACCAGGCCGCCGGAAGCGGTCACCCGTCGGCCGCCTCTGGCGCTGGCGCCACGTCGGGAAAGCTGTCGGCGAGGCGCGCCTGGATGTCGAGCACGCGCTCGCGGTCGCCGAGGAAGATGTCGACGCAATCCGGGTCGAAGTGGGCGGCGCGTTCGCTGGTGATCAGGTCGAACGCCCGCTCGCTGGGCCACGCCTGCTTGTACGGACGCACGCAGGTCAGCGCATCGTAGACGTCGGCCACGGCGACGATCCGCGCCACCTGCGGGATCGCCGTGCCGGCGAGGCCGCGCGGGTAACCGCCGCCGTCGTAGCGCTCGTGGTGGTTCAGGGCGACCACCGCCCCGCTCTGCAGGTACTGGGACGGGCTGTCCTTGAGAATCTCGTAGCCGATCACCGAGTGACGCTTCATCACCTCGCGCTCCTCGGGGGTGTGGCGCCCGCTCTTGAGCAGGATGGTGTCGGAGATGCCGATCTTGCCGATGTCGTGCATCGGCGCGGCGCACTCGATCACCTCGCACTCGCTGTCGGGCAGGCCGAGCCCCTCGGCGATCAGCCGCGAGAACTGCGCGACGCGCAGCACGTGGTTGCCGGTGTCCTCGTCGCGGTGCTCACCGGCGCGGGCCAGGCGCAGCAGGGTCTCGCGTTCGCGCTCGAGGATCTGCTGGGTGGCCAGGCGCACCTGCTGCTCGAGCCACGCGGCGCGGTCGGCGATGATGCGCTGCTGG
This sequence comes from uncultured Gammaproteobacteria bacterium, assembly GCA_965364245.1. Lineage (GTDB taxonomy): Bacteria > Pseudomonadota > Gammaproteobacteria > QNFN01 > QNFN01 > QNFN01. Next base: position 8,560 of record CBDTVS010000040.1, read on the forward strand.
CGACGCAGGGTCAGCAGGTTGCGACAGCGCGCCAGGCACTCGTAGTGATCCAGCGGCTTGGTCAGGAAATCGGTCGCGCCGGCCTCGAGCGCCTCGTAGCAGATCGACTTGTCCTCGACCACGGTGACCATCACCACCGGCACCTCGCGGTAGCCGGGCAGGCCGCGCAGCTGGCGCGTGAAGCCGATGCCGTCGAGGCGCGGCATCTTGTAGTCGGTCAGGACCAGGTCGGCGACCTCGCCGCCGGCCCATGCAAGCGCCTGCTCCGCATCGCCGAAGTCGACGACGCGCACGTCGCTGTCGAGCTGACGCATCAACTCGGCGAGGAGCCGGCGACCGGTCGACTGGTCGTCGACGATCACGATCGTTGGCAATGGCCTCTCCAGTCCGGACCGCAGGCGTCTATGCGCCATTCGGCCGGTACCCCTGGTGGAGGGCCAGTCTGCCCCGCCCGCCGCGCGCTGGCAAGCGCGCAAGACCTTGAAAAGACGGACCCTAGAGCCGCCTGCGCAGGTCGTTAAGCGCGAATCCCCGCAGTGGATGAGCAAGCCCGCGGGTCAGCGCGAGCACCTGGAAGCGCTCGCCCATCTCGCCGGGCAGGGTCAGCGCCCGGGCCTGCTGCATCAGCGCGAGGTGCGAGGCGGAGTCGGCGGGATCGCTCGCGGCGAGCAGGCCGTCGAGTCCGCA
>CBDTVS010000041.1:0-9237 GCA_965364245.1 uncultured Gammaproteobacteria bacterium
GGGCCGTGCATCTCGTCCGAGGGGTTTCGCGTCTTCTTCCTGGTGCGCTGGCTGGGATGAAGTGGGTCAGTTGACGCCGTCGTCGAAGCTGACGCGATCGCGGCCGGCGTCCTTGCTGCGATAGAGCAGCGCATCGGCACGTTGCACGATGCGGTCGTCGCTGTCGTCCTCGCGCGCGAGCACCGCGCCACCCGAGAATGTGACGCGCACCTTGCGGCCATCCGGCAGGGCGTGTGCCGACTTGCGCACCAGACGACGCACCCGCTCGACTGCTTCGCGCAGGCCACCCGCCTCCATATTGCCGAGGATCAGCGCGAACTCCTCGCCACCCCAGCGGCAGGCCAGGTCTGACTTGCGGCAGCTGTAGGCCAGGGTCTGCGCGACCATCTTGAGCACCGCGTCGCCGCTGTCGTGACCGTGGGTGTCGTTGACCGCCTTGAAATGATCGAGGTCGAGCAGCAGGAGGGCGAACGGCGTCCCGTAGCGGCGCCGTTCGTCGAGTCGTGCATGCAGGTTCATTTCGAAATAGCGGCGGTTGCCGATTCCGGTCAGCGGATCGAGCAGTGCCATGCGCTCGAGTTCCTCGAGCTGCGTCCGGGTCTCATGCAGTTCGCTGTGATCGCTGAACACCTCCACGCCACCGACGATCACCCCGCGCGCGTCGCGGATCGGCGCGGTGCGCATCACCACCGGTTGACGATGGCCCTGCTTGTGTTTCAGGAACACCTGGGCGACGCGGGTTTCACCGTCGTCCATGCTCGATGCGAGCGGACAACTCGACCCGCACATCGGGTCGCCTGCGCAGTGGTCGACGTGGCACAGAATGTCGTCCATGCAGCGCCGTCCCAGCACCTCGTCGCTGGCGTAGCCGGTCAGTTCTTCCGCGCCCTTGTTCCAGTAGGTGATGACACGGTCGCAGTCGACGAAGTAGATGCCGTCGTGGTATGTGTCGATCAGATCGCGAAAGTGTTCCGAATCTGGAGTCATGCGCAGAGTTGGCCGACGCCGGAGCATCGGCCATACGTGTGGACCTCATTGATATATAGCAAGAGCCTGGGGCGGGCGTAGCTGTCCCGAAGGACAGGTCGGACCGGGAGGGCAGAACGTTGACCGACGCCAACCTCGATTTCCTCGTCCCTACACGTTTCGTGGACAGCGCCGACCCGGCGATCGTCGCGTTCGCGAAGCGGGCCGTCGCGGGCGTCGTCTCGGCACGTGAGCGAGGCGTCGCGCTCTACTACGCGGTGCGCGACGAGGTCGGCTACGACCCCTACTGCGTGGGCAGCCACGAGAAGTACTTCCGCGCCGGCGCCTGCCTGGAGCGCGGCTCGGGTTTCTGCATTCCCAAGGCGGCGCTGCTCGCCGCCTGTGCGCGAGCGGTGGGCATCCCGGCCCGGGTCGGCTACGCCGACGTACGCAACCACCTCTCGACCCCACGCCTGTCGGCGATGGTCGGTGGCGATGTCTACCACTGGCACAGCTACACCGACATGCATCTCGATGGACGCTGGGTAAAGTCCACGCCGGCATTCGACCGGACGCTCTGCGAGCGCCTGGGTGTGCACGCCCTCGAATTCGACGGCGTCGAAGACTCGCTGCTCCAGGAATACAACCGGGCCGGCGATCGGCACATGGAGTACCTAGCCCAGCGCGGCACCTACGCCGACGTGCCGTTCGCGCGCATCGTCGCCGACTTCGAGCGCCTGCACCCGACCTGGCTACACAACCTCGACGCCCGGTCGCACGACCGGCATGCCGACTGAAATGTGACGGGCCATACTGAGGTCATGAGCAAGAAGACCAGGGACAGGCCCGAGCCGCTGCCGCCCGAGCGGCTCTACACCCACTGCAACATCGGGTGCTTCGAGTTCGACACCACCGCTGAGCTCGAGGAGCTGAGCGAGATCATCGGCCAGGAACGGGCGCTGGCCGCGGTGCAGTTCGGTATCGGCATGCGCCGCGAAGGCTACAACCTCTTCGTGCTCGGGCCGGCCGGCACCGGGAAGACCACCGCGGTGCGCCAGTACCTCGCACAGCAGGTACGCGATGCGCCACGCCCGGACGACTGGTGTTACGTCAACCGTTTCGACGACCCGCAGCGACCCCGCGCCCTGCACCTGCCGGCCGGTCGCGGTGCGCAGTTCCGCGGGGAGCTGGCGCAGCTGATCGAGGAGATCGGCGGGGCCTTGCCGGCGGCCTTCGAGGGCAAGGCCTACCAGGACGCCATCCACCAGCTCGAGGAGGATCTCAAGGCACGCCAGGAGCATGCGTTCGAGGCGCTCCAGGCCGAGGCCCAGAAACGCGATCTCGCGCTGGTGCGCACCCCCGGCGGGTTCCTGTTCACGCCGGTGCGCGACGGCGAGATGCTGGCGCCGGAGGAGGTCGACAAGCTCTCTGCCGAGCAGCACCGCAAGCTGGAGGCCGATCGCGAGGAGCTGAGCGAACGGCTCGAGGCGCTGATGCGCGAGATCACCGGCTGGCGTCGCGACACGCGCGACAAGGTGCGTGAGCTCAACGACCAGGTCACCTCCGAGGCGCTGCGCCTGCTGACCGCGGAACTGCGCGAGCGCTACGCCGACCTCCCGGAGGTGATCGAGCACATCGACGCCCTCGAGCAAGACGTGCTCGAGAACGTCGACGACTTCCGCAAGCAGGAGGAGACCCCGCTGGGCAAGATGTTCGGCGGCCAGCAGGAGAGCGGCCCCGGCAAGCGCTACGAGGTCAACCTCGTCGTCGACCACGGCGACGACGGCGACGGCGCGCCGGTGATCTTCGAGGACCACCCGACGGTGCACAACCTGATCGGGCGCATCGAGCACGTCGCCCACATGGGCGCGCTGAGCACCGACTTCACGCTGATCCGTGCCGGCAGCATCCACCGCGCCAATGGCGGTTACCTGGTGGTCGACGCGCTCAAGATGCTGACCCAACCGTTCGCCTGGGACGCGTTGAAACGGGCACTCAAGGCGCGCCAGGTGCGCATCGAGTCACTCGGCCAGATGCTCAGCCTGGTCTCCACGGTCGGCCTCGAACCGGAGCCGATCCCGCTCGACGTCAAGGTCGTGCTGATCGGCGACCGCATGCTCTACTACCTGCTGTGCCAGTACGACCCGGACTTCGGTGAGCTGTTCAAGGTCGCCGCCGACTTCGAGGACCAAGTCGAGCGCACCCCGCAGAACGACCTGCTCTACGCGCGCCTGATCGGCACCATCGCCGCGAAGGAGGCGCTGCGCCATTTCAGCCGCGCCGCGGTGGGGCGGGTCATCGAGCACGTCGCGCGCCTGGCCGGGGATGCCGAGCGGTTGTCGACCCACATGCGCAGCGTTGCCGACCTGCTGCGCGAGGCCGACTACTGGGCCGGACTCGAACGGGCCGAGCACGTCGACGTCGAGCACGTGCTGCAGGCGATCGATGCCCAGCGCGCCCGTTCGGGACGCGTGCGCGAGCGCCTGCAGGAGGCGATCCATCGCAGCCTGATCCTGATCGATTCGAGCGGCAGCCGCAGCGGCCAGGTCAACGGCCTGTCGGTCCTGCAGCTCGGCGATGTCGCCTTCGGCCAGCCGAGCCGCATCACCGCGACCGCACGACTCGGCGAGGGCGAGCTGGTGGACATCGAGCGCGAAGTCGAGCTTGGCGGTGCGATCCACTCCAAGGGGGTGATGATCCTCTCCGCCTATCTGGCGTCGCACTACGCGCCCGACTTGCCGCTCTCGCTGCGCGCGACGCTGGTGTTCGAACAGTCCTATGCCGGGGTCGACGGCGACAGCGCCTCGGTCGCCGAGCTGGTCGCACTGCTGTCGGCGCTCGCCGACGCGCCGATCCGGCAGTCGCTCGCGGTCACCGGTTCGGTGAACCAGCACGGCCAGGTGCAGGCGATCGGCGGCGTCAACGAGAAGATCGAGGGCTTCTTCGAGATCTGCCGCGTGCGTGGCCTCGACGGCACGCAGGGGGTGGTGATTCCGGCAGCGAACGTCCCGCACCTGATGCTGCGCGACGACGTCGTCGAGGCGTCACGCGCCGGCCAGTTCCACGTCTGGGCGGTCGCGGACGTCGACCAGGCGGCAACGCTGCTGACCGGCATCGAGGCCGGCGCCCGCGGTGCCGACGGCAACTTCCCGGACGGGTCGCTGAACGCCCGGGTCGAGGCACGGCTGCGGGCGTTGTCAGAAATCCGCCGTTCGTTCGCCGAGCGCGCGGCCGACGAATCGCAGGACGACGCCACGACCTGACGGGCTCGTCGGCCGGGAAAGCGCCTGCGCGCCGGTCCCCAGCCGACTGGTCAGTCCGCGCGCACGGTCAGAGCGTCAGGTTCACGCCGCCGCCGTCGATAAGCAGGTTCTGGCCGGTGATGTAACCGGCGCCGGCCCCGCACAGGAACGCACACGCCTGGCCGAACTCGGCCGGATCGCCGAAGCGGCCGGCGGGGTTCTGCGCCATGCGCTCGTTCCACACCTCGTCGAACGGTCGTTGCTGCTGCTTGGCAACGGTCTCGATGGTGGCCCTGAGGCGGTCGGTCGCGAACGGGCCGGGCAGCAGGTTGTTGATCGTGACGTTGCCGCGCACGGTCTCGCGCGAGAGGCCGGCGACGAAGCCGGTCAGCCCGGCGCGCGCGCCGTTCGACAGGCCGAGGATCGGGATCGGTGCCTTCACCGCGCTCGAGGTGATGTTGACGATGCGCCCGAAACCACGTTCGAGCATGCCGTCTACGACCGCCTTGATCAGCAGGATCGGGGTGAGCATGTTGGCATCGACCGCGGCGATCCAGGCGTCGCGGTCCCAGTCACGGAAGTCGCCGGGAGGCGGTCCGCCGGCGTTGTTGACCAGGATGTCGGGTGCGGGGCAGGCCGCCAGGGCCGCCGTGCGACCCGACTCGCTGGTGATGTCGGCGCAGACCGGCGTCACCTGCACGCCGTGGTTCTCGCGGATCGTCGCTGCGGCCTCCTCGAGCGGGCCGCTGCTGCGCGCCACCAGCACCAGGTCGACCCCCTCGGCCGCCAGCGCGTCGGCGCAGCCGCGTCCCAGACCGCGGCTCGCGGCGCAGACCAGGGCCTTGCGCCCCCTGATTCCCAGTTCCATGACATCTCTCCAAGCTTGGCAACGGGCCGAGTCTAGTCCCTGCAATGACCCCGCGCGGCATAATGTTGACAAAAGTAGTCAGGAATAGGGAGGATGACTGCGGATTCAGAAAACCATCAGAGGTCCACCATGAGGCCAGCGAGAGAGGAGCAGAGAGCGATGTTTGTCCACCGGTTTCTCGTCGTATCGGCCGTCTATCTCGGTCTCGCCGAGCCGGCCGGAGGGACCGTGGCCGTGTCGCAGGATCACACCGGGACCGAGGGTCTCGACGAAGTCGAAGACGACGGCTGCCGCTGCCGCGCGGCCTGACTCCAGGGCCGTCACGTCGTCCCGGACCATCCGGGGTGGCTGCGCTATGCTCGTGCTGAAAATCCAGGCCGCGCAGGCTGCGCGTGGCCGACCTGTCGCTACCTGGAGAGTCTGAACGCATGACCTCGGCCGCGGGCATCACCGACATGCCGGACACCAGGCCGCGCACGTCGACCGCGTTCGAGTGGTCCGATGTCATCGACGGCGCGTTGGCGCATCGCCGTGAACTGGTCATCGCCCACGTGGTCGCGATCCTCGCCGCGCTGCTCAGCGTGCCGATCCCGCTGCTGATGCCGCTGCTGGTCGATGAGGTGCTGCTCGAGAAACCGGGCGTTGCCATCGCCACCATGCAGGGGCTCTTTCCCGAGGCGTGGTGGGGCCCGGTGCTCTACATCGTCGCGGTGCTTGGCCTGACGGTCGTGCTGCGCGTCGGAGCGCTGTTGTTGACCGTGTGGCAGACCCGCGAATTCACGATCATCGCCAAGGACGTCACCTACCGGTTGCGCACCCGCCTGCTGGGCCGACTCCAGCGCATCTCGATGGCCGAGTACGAGACCCTCGGCAGCGGTGCGGTGACCGCGCACTTCGTCACCGACCTTGAGTCGATCGACCAGTTCATAGGCAGCACCGTCGGGCGCTTCCTGGTGGCGCTGCTGAGTCTGATAGGCGTCGCCGCGGTGCTGCTCTGGATGCACTGGCCGCTGGCGCTGTTCATCCTGTGCATGAACCCGGTGGTGATCTGGTTCACGGTCCTGCTCGGCAAGCGGGTCAAGGAACTCAAGAAGCACGAGAACCAGGCCTTCGAGCTGTTCCAGGAGGCGCTGACCGAGACCCTCGAGGCGATCCAGCAGGTGCGCGCGGCCAACCGTGAGCGCCACTACCTGGCGCGGGTTGTCGATCGGGCGCGCGGCGTGCGCGACCATGCCTCGAATTTCGCCTGGAAGTCCGACGCCGCGAACCGCTTCTCGTTCCTGGTGTTCCTGGTCGGCTTCGAGGTGTTCCGCGCGGTCAGCATGCTGATGGTGGTCTTCTCCGACCTGACCATCGGCCAGATGATGGCGGTGTTCGGCTACCTCTGGTTCATGATGGGACCGGTGCAGGAGGTGCTCAACATCCAGTACGCCTGGTACGCGGCGCGTGCGGCGCTGGGACGCGTCAACCGCCTCGCTACGCTCAACGAGGAGCCCGACTACCCGCATCTCCACGATCCGTTCCGTGACGTGCGGACGGTCGGAGTCGAGGTGCACGACCTCTGCTTCGCCTACGGCGACGGTCCCCCGGTGCTCGACGGCCTCGACCTGGCGATCGCGCCGGGCGAGAAGGTCGCGCTGGTCGGCGCCAGCGGCGGTGGCAAGTCGACCCTGGTGCAGGTGCTGATCGGCCTCTACCCGGCGCAGTCGGGCGAGGTGCGATTCTCCGGCGTGCCGGTCGAGCAGATCGGCCTCGACGTGGTGCGCGAGCACGTCGCCGTGGTGCTGCAGCACCCGGCCCTGCTCAACGACACCGTGCGCAACAATCTGACGCTCGGCCGCGACTTCGCCGACGACATGCTCTGGAACGCGCTCGGGGTCGCGCAGCTCGACGACTTCGTGCGCGAGATGCCACAGGGCCTCGACAGCGTCGTCGGTCGCCACGGCGTGCGTCTGTCGGGCGGTCAGCGCCAGCGCCTCGCGATCGCCCGCCTGGTGCTCGCCGACCCGCGCGTGGTGATTCTCGACGAGGCGACCTCGGCGCTCGATGCCGAGACCGAGGCGCACCTGCATGCCGCGCTGGCCAGTTTCCTCGAGGGGCGCACGACGCTGATCGTCGCCCACCGTCTCAGCGCGGTGAAACAGGCCGATCGCGTCTACGTCTTCGAGAGCGGCAAGGTGATCGAGGAGGGTGCGCACGACGAGCTGATCGAGGCCGACGGCCTCTACGCGCGGCTCTACGGCCGCCACCAGTCCGCCTGAACCGGATCTCGGGCCGCGTCTCAGGTCGCGCCTGGCCGCGAGCGGAAGGCCCCTGGCAACAGCACCGCGAGCCCCAGCACCATCAGTGCGAACAGGCCCAGCAGTGATTCGCCCATGGTCAGGGCCCACGGCATCATCGGGGTGTAACCGCACGACTCCTGGATCAGGAACACCGACGGGAACCACGCCTCGAGCGGTATCCACTCGGGCAGTCCGGAGGTCATCGCGCAGCTGCCGATCACCCAGCCACGTTCGGTCGCGACCAGCTGCCAGGCGCGCTCGGTCAGCGCAGCGCAGATCGCGACCGACCCGAGCAGCAGTACGACGCGTGGTGCACGCCAGCGGCACGCCGCCGCTGCGACGAGGCTGACCGCGATCAGCAGGGCAAGCCACATGCGTACGTGGATACACAGCACGCAGGGCCCGTAGTCGAGGCCGTACTGGTAGTAGAGGGCGATCAGTTCCAGCAGCAGACCGAACCCGGCCAGGGCGAGCCAGAAGAGACTGCGCGCGGACAGCGTGGAGAGCCAGCGGTACATGGCATGTCCCTCGTGGTCGAGGTTGCGAAGTGTACGGTGCGCGACGCTGCGGTGCAGCCCGTTCTCTGGCACGATGAACCCTCCCGGATCACGCAGAGGTCGTATAGCCCATGAAGGTACAGGACCAGGTCTACCGCCTGATCTACGTCAGCTCGGCGGTCGAGTACTTCGGCCAGGACGCGCTCGAGGCCCTGCTGGCGCAGGCCCGGACCAACAACGCACGGCTCGGCATCACCGGCCTGCTGCTCTATGGCGAAGGCGCCTTCCTGCAGCTGCTGGAGGGGCCACGCGAGGCGGTCGAATCGCTCTACGCGACGATTCGCGAGGATCCACGCCACACCCTCTGCCTGGTGCTCGACGAGGAAACCCATGTGCCGCGGCTGTTCGGAGAGTGGCGCATGGCCTTCCAACGCCTGTCGCGTGACACGGTGGCCGCGGAGGAGGGGTTCAGCGATTTCCTCGCGTCCGATTCGGCGCTGGCCGAGCTGTTGGCCGCCCGCCCCGAACCCGCGTGCCGGATGCTGCTCGCGTTTCGCGACCGCCCGGACCTGGTCCCGGATCCGGATTGAACTCCCGGGGTGGTGTTAGTGACCAATCGGGCATGAAGACGAGACGACCTGACTCCGGTGATATGCCGCGTTCCCCCGGGCGCCGCCATTGGCTGCGCCAGGCCGGTGGCCTGGCCCCTGCGGGACTGCTGCCCGTCACCGGGTTGAGCGCGGCTCGGCTGCGCCCGACCCCGATGCAGAGTGCCGGGCCCTTCTACCCGGCGAGCTATCCGGACGACACCGACAACGACCTCGTCCAGGTCGCCGGGCACAGCGGACGCGCAGGCGGGGAGGTCACCAAGCTGCACGGGCAGGTCGTCGACACCACCGGCCGGCCCCTGGTCGGGGCACGGGTCGAGATCTGGCAGTGCGACGCCAACGGCCGCTACCACCATCCGCGCGACCCGGCCCGCGTGCCGCTCGACGCCAATTTCCAGGGCTACGGCCGTCACGCGACCGACGCGGAGGGCCGCTACAGCTTCCGCACCATCCGCCCGGTGCCCTACCCGGGGCGCACGCCGCACATCCATTTCGCGGTGCACGGGGCCGGTCTCGAGCGGCCGCTGGTCACCCAGATGTACGTCGCCGGTCACCAGCTCAACCGCGAGGACTTCCTGCTACGCCGTGTTCCCGACGACCTTCGTGACCTGCTGCTGGTGCCGTTCGCGCCCGCCGCCGACGGCGGTTGGCAGGCCGAGTTCCGCATCGTCGTCGACGCCGCCGGTCGGTTGTCCTGAGCCGCACCAGTCGGCAGAGTGGGGGCCGGATTCCGAGCAGGAGCGGCCACTCGTGAAGCAAGTCGACTGGTACTTC
>CBDTVS010000042.1:0-9222 GCA_965364245.1 uncultured Gammaproteobacteria bacterium
GCCGTCGGGCAGCTGCAGGCGCAGCGCGCGCCGCGGCGTGTCCCCGCTCTCCTCGAGGTCGACGACGAAATGCGCCGGGGTGCCGGCGAAGACCGGCGCCGCCGGCCCGGCCTGGACCCGCAGCCTGACCAGGTTGCGGTAGGTGTGGTGCATCGCCGCCCAGGCCATGCCGAACAGCAGGAAGGTCAGCATGAAGCCGAGGCTGTTGCCGTAGTTGGTCGAGCCGAGCAGCAGCAGCGCCAGCAGCAGCGCGAAGCCGAGCCCGGTCTTCGACGGCAGGATGTAGACGCGGCGCCGGTGCAGCTCGACCGGACCCGGTTGCGGCCCCTCGCCGACCAGGAAGCGCTCGAGCTTCAGGGCGCGGACCAGCCGGTCGGCGAGGCGCATCGGGTATCGCCTCTCAGGGGATCGCGACGGCCTGCAGCAGGGTGTCGGCGAGTTCGTTGGGGGGCGTGCCGCGTGCGTCGTCGGCCGGGTGCAGGCGGTGGCCAACGACCGCCGGGAGCACGGTCTGGATGTCCTCGGGCAGCACGTGGTCGCGCCCCTCGAGGGTCGCCCAGGCCTGCGCGCCGCGCAGCAGCGCCAGGCCGGCGCGCGGCGAGAGTCCGCTCCGATAGAGCCCGCCACGCCGGGTCTTGTCGAGCAGCGCCTGGACGTAGTCGAGCAGCGCCTCGGCGACGTGCACGCGCGGCACGGCCTGCTGCATCGCCAGCAGCGCGTCGGGTTCGAGCGCCGGCTCCAGGTCGACCAGCAGGTCGCGCCGGTCGGCGCCGCGCAGCAGCTCGCGCTCGGCGGCGCTGTCGGGGTAGCCCATCTCCAGGCGCATCAGGAAACGGTCGAGCTGGGACTCGGGCAGCGGGAAGGTGCCGACCTGCTGCAGCGGGTTCTGCGTGGCGATGACGAAGAACGGCTGGGGCAGGGGGCGGGTGTCACCCTCGACGGTGACCTGGCGCTCCTCCATCGCCTCGAGCAGCGCGCTCTGCGCCTTGGGCGTGGCGCGGTTGATCTCGTCGGCGAGCACCACCTGGGCGAACACCGGGCCGGGGTGGAAACGGAACTCGCCGGTGGCGCGCTCGTAGATCGCGACGCCGAGAATGTCGGCCGGCAACAGATCGCTGGTAAACTGGATGCGGTTGAAACGCAGGCCGAGCAGCTGGGCGAGGACGTGGGCCAGCGTGGTCTTGCCAACGCCGGGCAGGTCCTCGATCAGCAGATGCCCGCGCGCGATCAGACAGGCCAGCGCCAGCCGGATCGTGTGCCGCTTGCCGAGCACGATCTCGCCGGCCCGCCGCGTAACCTCTTCGAGTGCTTCCTTCATGCGCCTGCCGTTCGATCCCTCATCTGCAGCTTGGTTCCGTCACACGCCGGGACGTGCCCAGGTGGCAAGCGTAGCAGTCAGCCGTCGCGGGACGGATTGATGGGCGACAACTCGCTGTTCTTTGCCACCTTCCTGATCTTCACCGGGGCGGCGGTCTTCGCCACCGTGGCGATGTTTGCGCGCCAGGCGCTGCCGCTCGCCTACATCCTGCTCGGTGTGGTCGCCGGGCCGTGGGGGCTCGGGCTGGTGCCCGACCCGAAGACGATCCAGGACATCGCCCAGATCGGCATCATCTTCCTGCTGTTCCTGCTCGGCCTGAACCTGAAACCGCAGGACCTGCTGCACATGTTCGGCAAGGCGAGCCTGGTCACGCTGGCCAGCTCCGCGCTGTTCGGCCTGCTCGGCGTCGGCGTTGCGCTGGCGTTCGGTTTCACCACGGTCGAGGCGCTGGTGGTCGGCGCGGCGATGATGTTCTCGAGCACCATCATCGGCCTGAAGCTGCTGCCGACGACCATGCTCCACCACCAGCATATCGGCGAGATCATCATCTCCATCCTGCTGCTGCAGGACCTGATCGCCATCGTCATCCTGATGCTGGTCCAGGGCGGCAGCCTGCCGGTCCAGGAGCTGGCCATGGCGCTGTTCGGCCTGCCGCTGATCAGTGCCATCGCCTTCTTCGGCGACCGCTACGTGCTGTTCCCGCTGATCGCCCGCTTCGACACCATCCAGGAGTACGTCTTCCTGGTCGCGATCGGCTGGTGCCTCGGCCTCGCCGAGCTGGCCGGGCTGTTCGGCCTGTCGCACGAGATCGGCGCGTTCATCGCCGGGGTCGCGATGGCCACCAGCCCGATCGCGCTGTTCATCGCCGACAGCCTGCGCCCGCTACGCGACTTCTTCCTGGTGATGTTCTTCTTCTCGCTCGGTGCCGGCTTCGCGCTGCCGGCGCTCGGATCGGTGTTCTGGCCGGCGCTGCTGCTCGCGGGGCTCAGCCTGGCGATCAAGCCCGGCGTGTTCCGCGTGCTGCTCGAACGTACCGGCGAGACCGAGCGACGCTCGCGCGAGGTCGGCGTGCGCCTGGCGCAGATCAGCGAGTTCTCGCTGCTGATTGCGTTGGCCGCGGCCGCTTCGGGCCTGATCGGCGAGCGCGCCAACTACCTGATCCAGCTCGCGGTGCTGCTGAGCTTCGCGCTCTCTTCCATCTACGTGGTACGCAAGTACCCGACGCCGATCGCGGTCAGCGACAGCCTGCGCCGCGACTGAACACCATGCCCAAACCGGAGGCGCCATGAGCGAACAGGACGACATCGGCCCGGCCCAGGCGCTGGTCGAACAGGGCCTCGAACACCACCAGGCCGGCGAGCTGGTGCTGGCCGGCCGCTGTTACGCGACCGCGGTCGAGATGGATCCCGGGCACGCCGACGCACACAACCTGCTCGGCCTGGCACGGCTCCAGGCCGGGGACACCGAGGGCGCGGTCGACTCCATCGACCGCGCCGTCGAGTTGCGCCCCGAGATCGCCCACTACCGCGTCAGCCAGGGCAAGGCACACCAGGGCAACGCCGATCTCGCAGGGGCGGTCACCGCATTCGAGGAGGCGATCCGCCTCGACCCGCAGCTGGTCGAGGCGCACAACGACCTCGGCAACGCGCTGCTCGCGCGGGGCGATGCGCAGCGCGCCATCAGCTGCTTCGAGGCCGCGCTGGAGGTCGATCCCGGCTACCACCTGGCCGGCGCCAACCTGGCCAACACGCTGCACGGCCAGGGCCGCTACCGTGAGGCCGAGCGCTGCTACCACCGGCTGCTCGAGCAGGAGCCGGGCAACGTCGACTGGCTGGGGGCGCTGGCGCTGGTGCTCGGCGAGGCCGAGCGCTACGCCGAGGCGATCGAGCAGTGCGCCCGCGCGCGCCTGCTCGCGCCGGACGACCCGGTGCTGGTGCAGCGGCTGCTCTACTTCGCCGCGCTCGACGGATGCTGGGCGGAGCACCGCGCGTCGCTGACCCGGCTGGATGCCGAGCAGCGTGTGGAACTGGCCGAGGTGCTCGAGGGGCGTGGCCTGCTCGGCGAGGCGCAGGCGTGCCGGGGGCCCGTCGCGGGGCCCTGAGCGTCAGCGCGCGGCGTCGACCGGGGTCGGTGTGAGCAGGGCCACCAGCGCGGCCGGCTCGAGCCCGACCAGCAACCCGCGTCGTCCGGCGTTGATGTAGAGCCGCGGCAGTGCCGCGATCGACGCCTCCATGCAGACCGGCAGCGGCTTGCGGGTGCCGAACGGGCTGATGCCGCCGACCTGGTAGCCGGTCAGGCGCAGCGCCGTGGCCGGATCGACCGGTTCCACCGCCTTCACGCCGAGGGCGCGCGCCAGCGCCTTGGTCGACACCTCGCGGTCGCCGTGCATCAGCACCAGCAGCCCACGCCCCGTGTCGTCGGCCATCACCAGGGTCTTGATCACCGCGTGCTCGTCGCTGCCGGTCTGCTCGGCGAAGCGGGCGGTGCCACCGCCGTCGACGTAGTCGTAGGGGTGTTCGGTGAATTGGATGCCGGCCTCGCGCAGCGCGTGGATGGCACGGGTCACCGGTTGCTTCTTACCCATGCTGGCGAGGCACCACGAAAAAGGCCCGGGCACCTCGCGGTGCCCGGGCCCCGGGTCGGCTGCCGACCGGCATCAGCCGTTGACGAAGGCGACGCCCTTGGCGATGTTGCCCTTGAGCTCGTCGAGCATCGCCTCCATCAGGCCCTGCTCACGTGCGCTCAGCGTGCCGTAGGAGAGGATCTCCTCGACGCCGTTCGGGCCGAGGCGCACCGGCTGCGCGAAGTAGTCGGCCGGGCCGTTCTCGACCGCGACGAAGCAGCACTCGACGTTCATGTCGCCCGCGAGGCCGCGCGCCAGCGCCAGCGTGAAGCGCGCGCCGGCGTCGGCCATCGACAGCGTCGCCGAGCCGCCACCCGCCTTCGCCTCGACCACCTCGGTGCCGGCGTTCTGGATCTTCGGCACCAGCGCGTCGAGCTCGGCGTCGGAGAACGCCACCTGTTGCTGGGAGAGCAGCGGCAGGATGGTGTTGCCCGAGTGGCCGCCGATCACGGTGACGTCGACGTCGTCGGGGTTGATGCCCTTGAGCTCGCCGACGAAGGTGTTGGAGCGGATCACGTCGAGCATGGTCACGCCGAACACGCGGCGCGGGTCGTAGACGCCGGCCTTCTTCAGGGTCTCGGCGGCGATCGGCACGGTCGAGTTGACCGGGTTGGTGATGATCGCGTAGCAGGCGTTCGGCGCCGCCTTGGCGCCGGTCTCGACCAGCTTCTGCACGATGCCGGCGTTGACGTTGAACAGGTCGTCGCGGGTCATGCCCGGCTTGCGCGGGACGCCGGCCGGGATGACGATGATATCGGCGTCGGCGACCGCCGCCTCGAGGTCGTCGGCCGCGTGGCCGGTCACCCTGACCGGGGTCGGGATGTGGCTCAGGTCGACGGCGACGCCCGGCACCACCGGGGCGACGTCGTAGAGCGCCAGGTGCGAGCCCGCGGGCAGCTGGTTCTTCAACAGCAGTGACAGGGGCTGGCCGATGCCGCCGGCCGCGCCGAGTACCGATACCTTCATCTTGGTCGTCCTCTAGGCTGGGGCGCCGGACTCCGGCGCCGGAGGTCGGGGCACGGTGCGGCCCCAAAGAGGCCGAATTCTAACGAAACCAGGCGCCTAGTTGCAAGGTTTATGCCCCCCATAACGAATTTTTAGAGGCGGCCCGCGCTGCCTGTGATCGCTATACTCCGCGGCACCTGACACCGACCCGGGAACCTCCGCATGCCGAGGAAACGCAACGAATTCGACGCCGGCAGCGTCGCCATCCGCTTCGCGATCGCCCTGCTACTGGTCTTCGCCACCTACAACCCTTCCGGTTGGTCCTACGTCCACTGGGCGATCGTGCCGCTGCCCGCGTTCGACCCGTACAAGGCGATCGCCGGCATCGTGCTGGCGATCGGCTACACCATGTTCATCCGTGCCACGGCCCGCTCGCTGGGCATCTTCGGCATCAGCCTGGCGATCGCCTTCTTCGGCGTGCTGATCTGGCTGATCGTCGACGTCGGCATCCTGCCGCTGGACAGCGTCGAGGCGATCACCTGGGTGGTGCTGTTCGTGTTCGCCTGCGTGCTCGCGGTCGGCATGTCCTGGTCGCACATCCGCCGCCGCGTCTCCGGCCAGTTCGACACCGACGACGTCGACCAGGAGGGCTGAACCGTGTCAGCCACACGCCTTCTGCCGCTGGTGGCCGCGTGCCTCGTCGTCTCCGTGACGGCCCGGGCGCAGAGCTGGGGCGAGATCGGCAACAGCCTGCTCAAGGGCCTCGGCGACAGCGGCACGCAGCAGCAGGGCGGTAGCGCGCTGGGCAGCGACGAGGTGGTCGCGGGCCTGCGCGAGGCGCTGGCCAGGGGCAGCGAGATCGTCGTCGCCGAACTCGGCCGCGAGGACGGGTTCCTGGCGCGTCCCGAGGTGCGCATTCCGCTGCCCGGGGCCCTGGAGTCGATCGGCAGCGGCATGCGCCGCTTCGGCCTCGGCGGCTATGTCGACACTTTCGAGACCAGCCTCAACCGCGCCGCCGAGCAGGCGGTGCCCGAGGCGCTCGAGCTGCTGCTCGAGACCGTGCGCTCGATGAGCATCGACGACGCCATGGGCATCCTCGAGGGGCCCGACGACGCCGCGACGCGCTACTTCCGCCAGCGCAACGAGGCGCAGCTCGAGGCGCGCTTCCTGCCGATCGTGCGCGAGGCGACCTCGCAGGTCGGCGTCACCGAGGCCTACAAGGGGATGCTCGCGCAGGCGGGGATGGCGGCGCAGCTGTTCGATCCGAACAGCGTCGACATCGATCGCTACGTGACCGGCGAGGCGATCGACGGCCTGTTCCTGCTGCTCGCGCGCGAGGAGCAGCGCATCCGCGAGGATCCCGTCGCGCGCAGCAGCGAGTTGCTCAGGCGCGTGTTCGGCAGCCGCTGACGGCGCTGGACCGCGCCCACGGTTCGGCTAAGATAGCGAGCCATGGAGGACGGTCCCGTAGCGACGCTCGGCACCCCCGGCCCGCCGGGCCGGATCAAGGTGCTGCGCCTCGACCACACCGGCCAGCCCGCCGCGTGGCTCACCTGGCAGCAGGCCGCCGTCCTCTACAGCCTCGGCAAGGTGGCCTGGACGGCCGGCGAGCAGACGCTGCGCCTGCACGGTGGCACCAACCGCGTCAGCGGTTGCCAGAGCGTGATCGAGATCCACTCCATCGTCGCGACCCGCGGCCGCGTGCGGCGCGAGGCGCGGCGGCGCAAGGTGCCGCCGCTGAGCAACCGCGCGCTGTTCCTGCGCGACGGCCATCTCTGTCTCTATTGCGGTGGCGAGTTCAGCGAGACGATGCTGACCCGCGACCACGTCACGCCGCTCTCCCAGGGTGGGCGCGACTGCTGGTCGAACGTCCTCACCGCGTGCCGCGGCTGCAACACGCGCAAGGGAGGGCGCACGCCCGAGGAGGCCGGCATGCCGCTGCTCGCGGTGCCGTTCGTGCCCAATTACGCCGAGTACCTGGTGCTGTCGAACCGGCGCATCCTGGCCGACCAGATGGCCTTCCTTAAGGCGCGTTTCCGCAAGGGCAGCCGGCTGCTGCGGGCCTGACGCGGCTCAGCCCGAGGCGCCGAGCAGCGGAACCAGCGCCGGCCAGACGTTGTCGACGATCAGGGGCTGGGCCTCCGCGGTGGGGTGGATGCCGTCGCGCTGCATCAGGTCGAGCCGCTCGCCGACACCGGCGAGCAGCGCAGGGACCAGGGCCGCACCCTCGGCCGCGGCCACCTCGCGGTAGACGGCGGCGAAGCCCTCGGCGTAGCGTGGCCCGTAGTTCGGCGGCATGCGCACGCCGACCAGCACGACGTTCCCGGCGACTTCGCGGGCGAGTCGCACCATCTCCGCGAGGTTGGCGCGCACGGTCGCGAGCGGCAGGCCGCGCAGACCATCGTTGCCGCCGAGCTCGATCAGCACCACCTCCGGGCGGTGCGTCTCGAGCAGCGCGGGGAGGCGCCGCAGACCGCCGGCGGTGGTGTCGCCGCTGATGCTGGCGTTGACCACCCGGTGAGGGTGGCCGCTGGCCGCCAGGCGCCCGTCGAGCAGTGCGACCCAGCCCTGGGCCGGGTCGATTCCGTAGGCGGCGCCGAGGCTGTCGCCGAGCACCAGCAGCGTCGGTGGCGTGGACGCCGATGCCGAACCTAGACACAGCAACAGGAAGCAGGCGATGACGGTGCGCACGGCAGAAGCCAAGGCGATCGAGGCCCGGAAGGTTAGCAAACGGGTCGCGGCCCCGGAAGGGATGCTGCAGCTGCTCGAGGACGTCGACCTGGAGGTCGCGGCCGGCGAGAGCCTCGCGGTGGCCGGCCCTTCGGGCGCCGGCAAGTCGACGCTGCTCGGCCTGCTGGCCGGTCTCGACCTGCCGAGCAGCGGCGAGGTGTGGCTCGACGGCGTCGATCTGACCTCGCTCGACGAGGACGGCCGCGCGGTGCTGCGCGCCGGCCGGGTCGGTTTCGTGTTCCAGTCGTTCCAGCTGCTCGGCAACCTGACCGCGCGCGAGAACGTCATGCTGCCCCTGGAGCTGGCCGGTGGCGATGCCGCCGGAACGCGCGCCGACGAGGTGCTGGCGCGGGTCGGCCTGGCCCGACGCGGGGCGCACTACCCGCACCAGCTCTCCGGCGGCGAGCAGCAGCGCGTGGCGCTGGCGCGCGCGTTCGCGGCGGGCCCGCGCATCCTGTTCGCCGACGAGCCGACCGGCAACCTCGACCAGCGCACCGGCGCGACGGTCGGCGACCTGCTGTTCGACCTCAACCGCGAGTTCGGCACCACGCTGGTGCTGGTCACCCACGACCACGCGCTCGCCGGGCGCTGCGCACGCACGCTGGCCCTGGCCGAGGGGCGGGTGGTCTCGGCATGAGCGCCGCGCTGCGCTTCGCCTGGCGCACGCTGCTGCGCGACCTGCGTGCCGGCGAACTGCACGTGCTGGCGCTGGCGCTGGCGATCGCCGCCGGTGCGGTCAGCACCGTCGGCCTGTTCACCGACCGCGTCGAGCGCGCCCTGGCCGGACAGGCCGCCGAGGTGCTGGCCGCCGACCTGCTGGTCGAGTCGAGCCGCGAGACCCCCGCCCAGTGGCGCGACGAGGCCGACCGGCGCGGCCTCGACAGCGCGCGCACCGTCAGCCTGCGCAGCGTCGCGGTGGCCGGAGAGCGCACCCAGCTGGTCGAGCTCAAGGCCGCAGACCCGGGCTACCCCCTGCGCGGCACGCTGCGCACCGCGCCCGCCCCGGGCGCCGCCGACCGTGCGGAGACCGGCCTGCCCGAACCGGGTACCGCCTGGGTCGACGTGCGCCTGTTGGACCTGCTGGACCTCGCGGTCGGCGATCGCGTCGGTCTCGGCGCGCGCGAGTTCACGATTGCGCGTGTGCTGACCTTCGAGCCGGATCGCGGCATGAACGTCTTCAGCATCGGCCCGCGCGTGCTGATCGGCTGGCAGGACCTCGCAGCCACCGGCCTGGTGCTGCCGGCGAGCCGGGTCCACCATCACCTGCTGCTGGCCGGCGAAGCGTCCGCGCTGACCGGCTTCACGCGCTGGCTGGAACCCCGGCTCGGCGTCGACTACGAGATCGAGGGCATCGAGCAGGCGCGTCCGGAGCTGCGCGCGGCGCTGGAGCGCGCCGGCGCCTTCCTGCATCTCGCGGCATTGGTCAGCGTGCTGCTGGCCGGGGTCGCCGTGGCGATGGCCGCGCAGCGCCACGCCACCCGCCAGGCCGACGCCAGCGCGGTGCTGCGCTGCCTCGGTGCGTCGCGGCGCTTCGTGCTGCTCGCCTACGCCGGCGAACTGGCCCTGCTCGGCCTGCTTCACGGCCGGCTGCGTGTCGGGTGGCGTC
>CBDTVS010000043.1:0-9152 GCA_965364245.1 uncultured Gammaproteobacteria bacterium
GCCTGGCCAACGACCTGGACGCCGAGGAACGGACCACGCTGGTGACCACGCTCGCGCGGATCTTCCCCGACCGTCGCTGATCCTGGCGAGCCGAACCGGCGCCTGGCCGCGCCTCGCCATAATTGTTGGAACTCCACCAATTAACTGCTATGCTGGCCTGACTCGAGCCGTCCGCCCGGAGAGACCGCCATGTCCATCCACGACCGTGTCGACCGCCTGATCGCCCGCCTCCACGACGCACCCCAGTACCCGACCCAGGGGGCGGTGCTGTTCGTCGACCTGGCCGCGCAGACCACCCGCCGCGCCTGGCTTCCGGTCGAGCTGTTCAGGGCGGTGCTCAGCAACCGTGGCGGCAACATGGCGCTGCTCTACAACCTGCTCGATGAGCGCCTCGACCCGCTCGACCCGCAGCTGCCGCTGATCTTCGGCGCCGGCACCCTGACCAGCAACGTCCCGGGCGCGACACGCGGCAACGTCACCGGCGTCTCGCCCGACAGCCAGGCGATCCTCGACTCGAGCTGCGGCGACTACTTCCCGTCGTTCATGCGGCGCCACGGCTACGACCACCTCGTGCTCTACGGCCGCGCGGCCGACTGGACGCTGCTCAGGCTCTCCGGCGAGACGGTCGAGTTCCGCGACGCGACCCCCTACGCCGGCCTCGACAACATCGACTTCACCGCCGCCATCGAGCGCGACTTCGCCTGCGAGGAGCGGCGCAACATGGCGCTGGCACGGCTCACCGTGGCCGGCGAGAACGGCGTGCTGTGCAGCGGCATCATGGGCGGCCCGAAGGCGATCTGGGCGCGCGGCGGCGCCGGCGCCAAGATGGGCTCGCTGGGCCTCAAGGGCATCCTGATCCAGGGCGAGCCGCCGGCCACCGAGTACAGCGACGCCTACAAGAAGGCCAACAAGGCGATCGGCAAGAAGATCCTGACCACCAGCGTGATCCGCAACGCGCTGAAGAAGGTCGGCACGCCGTTCCTCTACAAGCCAAGCCGCGTGCTCGGCGCGATGGGCACCAAGAACAACCAGGAGACCACCTGGGTCGACAGCCTCGACGCCGACAACATCGACCCCTACCGCCCCGGCATGGACGGCTGCTTCAAGTGCCCGGTCCACTGCCGCGCGCGCAACGACCTGACCCCCGAGAGCGAGGGCGGTTTCGGCGCCCACGCGCTCAAGGGCCTGAAGGGCAACGCCAGCTACGACAAGCCGCAGGCCGAGCTCGAGCACGATCACGGCAAGACCTGGAACGGCGTGCACGGCGACGGCCAGTTCGACAAGTACGACAAGGGCGACGGCCCCGAGTACGTCACGCTCGGCAAGTTCGGCCCGAACCTCGGCATCACCGAGATCGAGCACGTGCTGCGCTTCAACAACATCCTCAACGACCTCGGCCTCGACTCGGCGAGCACCGGTGGCGCGTTCGGCTGGGCGTTCGAGCTCTACCAGCGCGGCATCATCACCACCGAGCACACCGGCGGCCTGGAGCTGAACTGGGGCGACCACGCGCTGGTCGAGAAGTTGCTGTTCATGACCGCACGCCGCGAGGGCTTCGGCAACGTGCTCGCCGACTCGGCGCGCGCCGTCGACAAGGGCCACTACCCGGCCGCGGCGCTCGACTACCGCATGGCGTCGAAGGGCCTGTTCCAGTCCGACCCGCACGACTCGCGCATCCTCAAGGCGTTCGCGCTCGGCCTCGCGGTGGCGACCCGCGGTATGGACCACCTGCGCAACCGCGTGACGCTCGAGATCAACGCGCGCATCAACGACGACCCGGCATTCAAGACCGCGCTCTACGGCGGCACCGTCGCCGCTGAACCCGACAGCTACCTCGGCAAGGAGTTCGCGGTGCGCAAGTGCGAGGACCACTTCGCGGCCGGCGACGCGGTCGGCATGTGCCGCTTCAACACCGCGCTGTTCAACTCACCGAGCCTGCCCGACCCGGGCGACTTCGCCGCCCAGCTCAGCGAGCTGACCGGCGTCGAATTCACCGCGGAGACGGTCGACGAGGCGGGACGTAACATCACCGGGCTGGAGCGCATGCTCAACTTCCGCCTCGGCCTGCGCGCCAGGGACGACACGCTGCCGCGCCGCTGGTTCGAGGAGCCCAACACCTACGGCCCGTTCCAGGGCGCGCAGATCGACCGCGCCGAGTTCGAGGCGCTCAAACAGCGCTTCTATGCGCTGACCGGGCTCAACAGCGAGGGCCTGCCGAAGCGCGACTGGCATCGCCGGCTGTCGCAGCTGGTCACCGGCTTCGCGGTCGAGGTCGACCTGCCGGCCGAGACCCCCGGCGTGCCGGAACACGCGCTGATCATCGACGAGCCGGTGGACAACGTCATCGCGCTGCGTGAGCTGCTGGCGCGCCGTCTGCCCGAGGCTGCCGACCAGCTCGCCGACCGCTCGCTGAACGTGGCGGTCAACGACGAGCTGCTGATCTCCGGCGAGGGCGAGGCGCGGGTCGCCAACGGCGACCGGGTGACGCTGATGCCGATGCTGGGCGGCGGCTGAAGCCGGTCGGCGAGCACGTCACCGGGCGCGACCGGACCACGCGTCGCACATGGCAGAATGGCGCGATGCGCGCCCGCTATCGCCACCTGCTGTTCACGCTGCTGCTCGGCGCCAGTACGGCCCAGACCGGCCATGGCCCGCAGCCACCGCTGCCGACGCTACCGATCCAGGTCGACGGCGTGACGCTCACGGTCGAGGTCGCCGACGAGGCGTGGGAGCGCGAGCACGGGTTGATGCGGCGCGACGAACTCCCGGACGACCGCGGCATGCTGTTCGTCTACCGCGAGAGTGCCCGGCGGGTATTCTGGATGCGCGACACCACGCTATCGCTCGACGCCGCCTTCGTCACCAGCGACGGCCGCATCGACGAAATCGTGCCGCTCGAGCCTCTCTCCGAGGCCCACGTCACCTCGCGGCGGCCGGTCCGCTACGTGCTCGAGGTGCCGCGTGGCTGGTTCGCCGCGCGCGAACTCGGACCGGGCAGCCGGATCACCGGCCTGCCGGGCGAGTGACCCCACCGTTTGCCGGTTGACAGCCGGGCAATGGCCGACTAAAAAACTCAGGTATGTTCGAAGCGCCTGAACAGGACGTACTCGTCCCGTCACCCACCGCGAGCCCGGCCTCCCGACCCCAGCTGGTCGACCGCTTCGGCCGGGTCATCGAATACGTCCGCGTGTCGGTCACCGACCGCTGCGACCTGCGCTGTTTCTACTGCCTGCCGCAGGGCTTCCACGATTTCGAGGAGCCCGAGCAGTGGCTGACCTTCGAGGAGATCGAGCGCGCGGTCGGCGCCTTCACGCGGCTCGGCGTCAGCCGCATCCGTCTGACCGGCGGCGAACCGCTGGTGCGCCGCGGCCTGCCCGACCTGGCCGGACGTCTCGCCGCGCTGCCGGGGCTCGACGACCTGTCGCTGTCGACCAACGCCACCCAGCTCGCGCGCCACGCCCGCGACCTGCGCGCGGCCGGCGTGACGCGCATCAACGTCAGCCTCGACTCCCTCGACGCCGAGCGTTTCCGCCAGATCACCAACGGCAGCCTCGAGAAGGTGCTCGGCGGCCTGATGGCGGCCAAGGACGCCGGCTTCAGCCCGATCAAGATCAACATGGTCGCGATGAAGGGGCTCAACGAGGACGAGATCGACGACATGGTCGCGTTCTGCGGCGAGCACGGCTTCACGCTGCGCCTGATCGAGACCATGCCGATGGGCGACACCGGGCGCAAGGCGAGCGACCACTACCTCGACCTGCAACAGGTGCGCAGGCGGCTCGAGGAGCGGCACGAGCTGATCCCGGGCGTGATGCCGGGTGGTGGCCCGGCGCGCTACGTGAAGGTCGCCGACACCGGCCTGACCATCGGCTTCATCACGCCGATCTCCCAGCACTTCTGCGAGAGCTGCAACCGCGTGCGCCTCGCGGTCGACGGCACCCTCTACATGTGCCTCGGCCAGGAACACACCTTCAGCCTGCGCCCGCTGCTGCGCGACGGCGCGAGCGACGCGGAACTCGAGCAGGCGATCCGCGCTGCGATCGAGATCAAGCCCGAGCGCCACGAGTTCCGCGAGCAACCGGCCAAGCTGGTCCGCCTGATGGCGCGCACCGGCGGCTGAGGCCGTCTTGGGCGAGGTCCTGCCATTTCGGGCGTCACGCGCCCGCTTCCACGTCGGTCAGCTGGTGCACCACCGGCTGTTCGACTACCGCGGCGTGATCTTCGACGTCGATCCCGAGTTCAGTGGCAGCGACGCGTGGTACGCGCAGATGGCGCGCAGCCGGCCACCGAAGGACAAGCCGTGGTACCACGTGCTGGTCCACGGCGGCATGCACCAGACCTACGTCGCCGAGCGCAACCTCGAGCCCGACCCCGCGCCGGCACCGGTCGAACACCCGATGGTCGGGCACCTCCTCGGCAGGTTCGACGGCCAGGCCTACCGGGTGCGCGGCGACCGCAACTAGCCCGGCTAGCTCCCGGTCGGGATCAGCTCCAGCTCCACCCGGCGGTTCAGCGCCCGGCCCGACGCGCTGCCGTTGTCGGCGATCGGCCGACCCTCGCCGTAGCCGACCGAGGAGAGGCGCTGCGGCGCGACGCCGCGCATCGCCAGGTAGTCCTTGACGCTCAGGGCGCGGTATTCCGACAGCCGCTGGTTGTAGCTCTCGCTGCCGGTGCTGTCGGTGTGGCCGCTGACGCGCAGCGCGGTCTTGTCGAACTTGTTGGCGACCTTGACCACCGAGTCGAGTACCGGCTGGAACTGGGGCCGGATGTTGCTCTGGTCGGTGTCGAAGGTGACGTTGCCGGGCATGTTCAGGCGGATGTTGTTGCCCTCGCGGGTCACGCTGACCCCGGTGCCCTCGAGTTCCTGGCGCAGCAGGGCTTCCTGCTGGTCCATGTAGTGGCCGATGGCGCCGCCGCCCGCGGCGCCGATCACCGCGCCGATCGCCGCCCCCTTGCCGTCGTTGGCGATCGCGCCGACCACCGCACCGGCCACGGCGCCGATCGCCGCGCCCTTGGTCGCGTTGCTGGTCTTTTCCTCGCGGGTGTAGGGATCGATGGTGGTGCATCCGGCCAGCCAGAGGCCGAGCACGGCGGCGATCCATGGGCTCCGTTTCATCACGTCAGACTCCTTGCAGGCTATCGTTCGCAGGCCGCCTGATGCGGCAGCCACGTTGGGTGGATGATACTCCAGGCAGACGCGTGGCTCCGCGATGCGCATCACGTTTCGCACCCGGCGCGACCACCCCAGGCCATTGGAAATCAGAGTAGTAGACCCCTCCGCTAGGTTGCCGACAACGCCCCCGGTCCAGTAATCTGGATCGCGGATCACATGGGCGCGAGCAGCGACCCCTGCGACCTTAATAACGGCTCGTCAACGGCCTTCAGAGGCCTGGCAGGGCCGCCCGTCGGACCATTGGGACGCGCGGGACAGATGGACAGGGACATGGAGGTATCACGACGCCCGGGCACTACCCGTGGTGTGCCGTCGCCAGGCGGCACGCGCGGCCTGGTGCGTCCCATAACCCATACCCTCCGGCACGCCGATGCTGCGCCTGTTCGCTAGGCACCACGGCGAACCGACCTTCGCCCGGGGTGGTATCCACCCCGACGAGCACAAGGAACTCAGCGCAGACCGCGCGATCGAGCCGTTCGTGCCGCGCAGCGTCACCGTGCCGGTCAGCCAGAGCCTCGGCGCGCCGTCGGTGCCGGTGGTCAAGAAGGGCGACCGCGTGGTGCGCGGCCAGCTGATCGCCAGCGACGAGGCGGGCGGCGTGCCGGTGCACGCCCCGGTCAGCGGCATCGTCAAGTCGGTCGACCGCGGCATCCACCCGGTGCTGGTGCTCGACATGGCGATCACCATCGAGACCCGCGAGGAGGAGGACGAGCCGACCTTCCCCGAGCAGCCGGGCTGGGAGACGCTGGCGCGCGAGGAACTTCTGGAGCGTATCCGTCTCGCCGGCGTGGTCGGCCTGGGCGGGGCGACCTTCCCGACCTACCGCAAGCTGATGCTGCCGGACGACGCCGAGGTCGACACGCTGATCATCAACGGCTCCGAGTGCGAGCCCTACCTCACCTGCGACTATCGGCTGATGCTCGAGGAGGCCGAGGCCGTGGTGCTTGGCGCTTGGCTGATCGCCAAGATCATCGGCGTGCCGCGCTGCCTGATCGGCATCGAGGACAACAAGGCCGACGCCGCCGCGGCGATGACTGCGGCGATCGGGCGCCTGGCGCTGCACGGCAGCGATCACCCGTTGGCGATGGAGGTCGTGGTCACCCAGACCAAGTACCCGCAGGGCTCCGAGAAGCAGCTGATCCAGGCGCTGACCGGCCGCATGGTGCCGCAGCGAGGCCTGCCGATGCAGGTCGGCATCGTGGTGCAGAACGTCGCCACCGCGTTCGCCTGCCTCGAGGCGGTGCGCAACGGCAAGCCGGTCATCGAGCGCGTGGTCACCGTGTCCGGGCGCGGCATCCACGAGCCCAAGAACCTGCGTGTGCCGGTCGGCACCATGATCCAGCCGATCGTCGAGGCGTGCGGCGGTTTCGACGACGAGGTCGTCAAGGTGCTCGCCGGCGGACCGATGATGGGCCGCGCACTGGCCGACCTCAACGCGCCGGTCACCAAGGGCACCAGCGGCCTGCTGTTCCTGACCCGCGCCGAGACCAACCTCGACCGTTACCAGCCGTGCATCGGCTGCGGCGAGTGCCTCGATGTCTGCCCGCTCGGCCTCGAACCGAACAAGGTGTCGCAGTACGTCGAGGTCGGGCGCTCGCTGGAGACCGAGGAGTTCGGCCCGCTCGAGTGCTTCGAGTGCGGCTGCTGTTCCTACAGCTGTCCGTCCAACCGGCCGCTGGTGCAGTTCATGCAGGTGGCCAAGGCCGCCTACCGCCACGAGGCGGCCAAGCAGAGGGCGCACGCGTGAGCACGCCGGAACCGCACCTCTACCTGTCGACCGGTCCGCACATCCGGCGCGGCCGCACCACCGCCGACATCATGTGGCTGGTCAACATGGCGCTGGCGCCGGCGCTGCTCTGGGCGGTGCTGGTGTTCGGCTGGCCGGTGCTCGGCATCACGCTCTCCGCCGTCGCCGGCTGCGCGCTGGCCGAGCACCTCGCATGCAAGGTGCGCGGCACCGACAGCACGGTGTTCGACGGCTCGGTGGTCTGCACCGGGCTGCTGCTCGCCTACACGCTGCCGCCCGGCATCCCGCTGTGGATGCCGTTCGTCGGTGGCGCGCTCGGCGTGTTCTTCGCCAAGACGGTGTTCGGCGGCCTCGGCTACAACATCTTCAACGTCGCGCTGGTCGGCCGCGCGATCATGATGGCCACCTTTCCGGTCGAGATGACCACCACCTGGCTGGTGCCCGGATTCGGCCAGCTCGGCGGCGTCGACGCGCTCTCCGGCGCCACGCCGCTGGTGTCGCTGACCGGCGGCCGCGAGGCGGCGGAGATGGCCATCGTCGGGGTGCCGGAGGGGATGAGCGAGGCGCTCGCGTTCATGCTCGGCATGCGCCCCGGCTCGGTCGGCGAGGTGTCGGTGCTGATGATCGTCGCCGGCGCCGGCTTCCTGCTCTGGCAGAAGATCATCAAGCTGACCATTCCGCTGAGCGTGCTCGGCGGCGCGCTGCTGATGTCACCGTGGTCACCCGATCCCGTGCTGTACATGCTCTCGGGTGGGCTCTGGCTCGGTGCCTTCTTCATGGCCACCGACTACGTGACCAGCCCGTCGACCCTCAAGGGCCAGATCGTCTTCGGCGTCGGGATCGGCCTGCTGACCGGCATGATCCGCAACTGGGGCGGCTACCCCGAGGGGATCTGTTACGCGATCCTGCTGATGAACACGCTGACGCCGGCGCTCGACGAGTGGTTCCGCCCGCCGCGCACCGCACCGCGGGGAACGCCGTCGTGAGCACACCACAGGCCGCCATCAACACCGCGCCACCGTCGGCGCGCGAGATGGCGCAGATCGCCATCGGCCTGACCGTGGTCTGCCTGATCGCGTCGATCATCCTCGGCGGCTTCTACCTCTGGACCGAACCGGCCAAGGAGCACAACGTCGCTGCGCGCGAGCAGTTGCTGATCCGCCAGCTGCTCGGCCTCTCGGACAGGGCCGAGGTGGGTGAGGTACGCCGCTACCTGCTGTGGCGCGGCACCGACCTCGAGGTCTTCTACCTCGGCGAATCGCGACTCGTGCAGCTCGACGCCGTCGGCAACGTCATCGCGACCCGCGACGTCCCGCCGGAAACCGCCGCCGAGGGCGACATCGACGCCTGGGTGGCCTCGGTCGCCGAACCAGGTGAAGAACAGGAACTGCGCTACGTCGGCCGTTTCTTCACCGGCAGCGAGGGTGGCGAGGCCGCGGGTTTCGTCATCGAGGGCAAGTCCATCGGCTTCAAGACCTGGATCCGCTTCTTCCTCGCCGTCGACGCCGAATTCAACCTGCTCGGCATCGAGATCATCGAGCACGAAGAGGACCCCGGCCTCGGCGACCAGATCACCCAGCCCTACTTCAAGCACCAGTTCACCGGGCGCAGCTTCGACGACATCGCCACCATCGAGGTGACCAAGGACCCGCTGCCCAACGAGTGGCGCGCCGCCCTCGAGGCGCTCGGCGAGACCGAACTCGACGACTGGCTGCAGCAGAACGCCGACAACCTCGCCGCCCATCCCGACATCCACGCCATCACCGGCGCGACCATCTCCAGCGTCGCGGTGGCCGACGGCGTCAAGCGCGCTTTGCGCAACTTCCGCAAGCGCATGGACCTCGTGGAGGATCACCTGTGAGCACCGCCACCACCCGCACCTCGCCGCCGATCGGCACCCTGCTGATGCGGGGGCTGTTCGACGAAAACCCGGTATTCCGCCTGGCGCTGAGCCTCTGCCCGGCGGTCGCGGTCACCACCACGGTCAAGAACGGCGTCATGCTCGGCGTCGCAGTGTTCGTCGTCCAGGTCCTGTCGAGCGTCTCGGCGTCGCTGCTGCGGCCGGTGATCATCCCGAAGATCCGCGTGCCGCTGTTCGTCATCATCATCGCCATCTGGGTCAGCGTCATGGACATGGTGCTGGCCGCGTTCTACCCGGACATCTACGCCGAGGTCGGACTCTACGTGAAGCTGATCGTCGCGTTCGCGATCATCATCTCGCGCATGGAGCTG
>CBDTVS010000044.1:0-9142 GCA_965364245.1 uncultured Gammaproteobacteria bacterium
GCCACCGCCAACATCGGTTGCCTGCACCATCTCGAGGCCGGTACGTCCACGCGCGTGGTGCACTGGCTGGAACTGCTCGACGAGGCGCTCGACGCCTGACTTCAGGGCAGTGGCAGCGAGGTGCGCTCCACCACGCGGCGCAGCACGAAGCTCGACTGCACGCCCGAGACCCCCTCGATGCGCGTGATCTTGTTCAGCAGCAGCTCCTGGTAGGCGTCCATGTCGCGCACCACCACCTTGAGCTGGTAGTCCGCCTCGCGCCCCGTGATCAGCAGGCACTCGAGCACCTCGGGGAGTTCGCTGACGGTGGCGTCGAAGCGCGCGAAGCGCTCCGGGGTGTGGCGGTCCATCGAGATGCTGAGCAGCGCGACCAGGCTCAGGCCGAGCTTGCGCCCGTCGAGCAGCGCGCGGTAACCGGCGATCACCCCGGACTCCTCGAGCGCCCGCACGCGACGCAGGCACGGCGACGGTGACAGGCCGATGCGCTCGGCCAGTTCGAGGTTGGTCAAGCGGCCATCGCGCTGCAGCTCCTCGAGGATGCGGCGATCGTAGCGGTCCAGGGGAGAGATTGCGGTTTCTTTAGGCATTTCTTGTCTCTTAATTGCCAAATAGACGCAACTATATTGCTATATAATGCCAATATAGAGGTCATTTCGCAATCACTTTTCGCGCCCACGCGCCTATTCTATGCCTGTCCGTCACGAGCGGACGCGCCTCGGCCACCGCCCACCCGGCGGCGCGCCAGGGGACCGGCCTCACGAGGGCCGGTCCGGCCAGGCCTCCACCCAGGGCCGGCCTACCAAGCGAGGCAGAGCAACCACCAGTCCGGAGACGACGATGACCTTCGATCACCGCAAGTACCGACCGGCGCCGAGCGTGCCGCTGACCGACCGGCAGTGGCCCGACCGGGTCCTCGAGCGCGCGCCACGCTGGGCGAGCGTCGACCTGCGCGACGGCAACCAGGCCCTGCTCGAACCGATGGGCGTCAGCGAGAAGCGACGTCTGTGGGACCTGCTGGTGCGTCTCGGTTTCAAGGAGATCGAGATCGGCTTCCCATCGGCCAGCCGCCCCGACCACGACTTCCTGCGCTGGCTGATCGAGGCCGACCGCATCCCGGACGACGTGACGGTCCAGGTGCTGGTGCAGGCCCGCGAGGAGCTGATCGCGAAGACCTTCGACGCGCTGGCCGGCGTGCGCCGCGCCAACGTGCACGTCTACAACTCCACCTCCACGGTGCAGCGCGAGCGGGTGTTCGAACTCGACCGCGACGGCATCAAGCGCATCGCCGCCAACGGCGCCGCGCTGGTGCGTCGCCATGCCGACCGGCATCCCGACGTGGAGTGGGTGTTCCAGTACTCGCCGGAGAGCTTCACCAGCACCGAGCCCGACTTCGCCATCGAGGTCTGCGCCGCGGTGATGGACGTCTGGCAACCAACCGCGGACAACCCGTGCATCATCAACCTGCCGGCGACGGTCGAGGTGGCGACTCCGAACCTGTTCGCCGACCAGGTCGAGTACTTCTCGCGCCACATCCCGAACCGCGAGTCCGTGGTGCTCTCGGTGCACACCCACAACGACCGCGGCTGCGCGATCGCGGCCGGTGAGCTGGCGCTGCTGGCCGGTGCGGAACGCGTCGAGGGCACGCTGCTCGGCAACGGCGAGCGGACCGGCAACATGGACATCGTCACGCTGGCGATGAACCTCTACAGCCAGGGCATCGACCCGCAACTCGACCTCAGCCGGCCCGACGAGATCATCCAGGTCTACACCGAGTGCACGCAGATGCCGGTGCATCCGCGTCATCCCTGGGTTGGCGAACTGGTCTACACCGCCTTCTCCGGCAGTCACCAGGATGCCATCCGCAAGTGCCTGGCGCAGCAGCAGGAGGCCGAGCCGTGGCAGGTCGCCTACCTGCCGATCGATCCCAAGGACCTGGGCCGCGACTACCAGGCGGTGATCCGCGTCAACAGCCAGTCCGGCAAGGGCGGCGTCGCGTTCGTGCTCGAGCGCGACTTCGGCCTGACGCTGCCGCGCTGGCTGCAGGTCGAGCTGGCCCAGCTGGTGCAACAGGTCAGTGAGCGGCAGGGCGGCGAAGTCGCCGGCCCGGAGATCCACCGCCTGTTCCACGACCACTTCGTCGTCGACCAGGCACCGGCCCGGCTGCTCGGCTACCAGCTGAAGCGCAACGGCCACGACGTCATCGACGCGCATGTCGCCGACAACGACCGCGAGCTGACGCTGCACGGCGAGGGGGTCGGCGCGATCGCCGCGTTCGTCGACGCCTGGTCACGCCACAGCGGGCACCGCATCAGCGTGGTCGACTACAGCGAGCACGCGGTCGGCGGCGGCACCGACGCCGAGGCCGCGGCCTACGTGCAGCTCAACGTCGACGGCCAGCGGGTCAGCGGCGCCGCGTTCAACCGCGACACCGTCAGCGCCTCGCTGCGCGCGGTGCTCTCGGCCCTGAATCGTGCCGCGGTCGGCAGCGCCCGGGCCGCCTGAACCGCGTCAGCTCGGCAACGCCAGGCCGGCCTCCGCGACGGCAGCCAGCAGTTCCATCTCCGCGGCCGGATCCAGCGCGACCAGCGGCGGTCGCACCCGGCGCCAGCCGGCATGCCCATGCCGGTGCGCAAGGATCGCCTTGACCGCAGGGATCACCGGGTGCGCCTGCACGGCCTGGCGCACCGCGCCAGCCCGGGCCTGCAACGCATCGGCCTCGTCGGTCTGCCAGTGGCTGCAGACCGCGCGGATCCCGGCCGGGGTGACGTTGCCGGTCGCGGTGATGCAGCCGGCGCCACCATGGCGCAGGCCGTCGAGCAGGAACGCCTCCGACCCGGGGAAGATCGCCAGCTGCGGGAATTCGTCGATCAGGCGCACGGTGTGTTGCCAGTCACCCGAGCTGTCCTTGATCCCGGCCAGCGTCTCCGGGTAGCGCGCGGCGAGCGCCGCGACCAGGCCGATCGGGATGCCGACCTGGGCGACCGGCGGGATGTGGTAGAGGTAGAGTCGCAGCCTTGCGTCGGCGACCCTGTCGATCAGTTCGGCGAAGTAGTCGACGAGCCCCGTCTCGCCAACGCCCTTGTAGTAGAACGGCGGCAGCATCAGCACCCCGCCACAGCCGAGCGCGGGGGCATGGGCGGGGAGCCGTATCGAGTCGGGCGGGGATGCCGGCCGCGACCACCGCCTCGAGCAATGCCATGCGCTCGTCGAGGCCGAGCGAGTTGGCCTCGCTGGTGGTGCCGAACAGCGCCAGGCCGTCCGCGCCCTGCGCCAGCAGCCAGTTGCAGTGGGCCACCAGGGCCCCGGCGTCGGGGGCGAGACGCTCGTCGTACGGCGTGGCCACCGGGACCAGCAGGCCACTGAACCGCTTGTGAGTCATCGGGCATCTCCACGCCAGGCGGGCGTGGATGGGGATGCTAGCGCCGTCGTCGCGACGGCACCAGCCCACCTCAGCGCCGGAGGCGTGATCAGGCCGCGAGCAGCTTGTCGATCTGCCGCAGGACCGGCGCGGGGTCGTTGTAGTCGTGCCCGACCCAGTGGGTCCCCGCCGGCGTGACCAGCAGCAGGGTCGGGAAGCTGTCGGCGCCGAGCGAACGCGCCTCGCCGATCTGGTGCAGCAGCTCGTCCTGGGTGGACGGGTCGGCCAGGTCGGCGGCGAAACGCGCCGCGTCGAGCCCGAGTTCGCCGGCCAGCGCGACCAGGGTTTCGTCGTCAGACGGGTTGCGTGCCTGCAGGTAGTAGGCACGCTGGATGGCGTGCACCATCGCCTCGTCCTGCCCGCTGCCCTGCCGGGACGCGGCGACCACCGCACGGCATGCCGGGTAGGTGGCACGGCGCGGCGCGCAGTCGCGCCAGAAGTCGAAATTGAACTCGGTACCCGGCACCACCTGCTGGATGCGCCGCCAGGTCGCCTGCAGGCCGGCACGCATCTCCTCGGGCATCGGCCGGTCGGTGTCGGGAGCGAGCCCCCCGAGCAGGCGGCGCACCGCGACACCTTCGGGAAGCGCCTGCCGGATGCGCGTCCAGGTGGGCCTGAAGGCCCAGCACCAGCTGCACATGGGATCGTGGACGTGGACCAGCGTGACCTGCATCAAGGACCCCCGGGCACTGCGCGGCCGCACCAGCGCGGCGCGGCTATAATACTGAGCATTCCAGTCAGGATTGTACCCGATGGCCCGTCCGCCGCTCGAATACAACGCCACGCTGATCGAACGGCATGACATCACGCCGCGCCTGGCCGTGTTCCGCGTGCGTCCCGACGCCGAGGACTATACCTTCGTCGCCGGCCAGTACACCGTAGTCGGGCTCAAACAGTCCGAGCCCAGGCTGCCCGATGCCGATGCCGAACCCGACTCGGAGGCCGCCGCCGATCCCGCGAAGATGCTCCGCCGTCCCTACTCCATCTGTTCGTCGGTCCACCAACCGGAGGCGCTCGAGTTCTACATCTCGCTGCTCAGCGGCGGCGAACTGACCCCACGCCTGTTCAACCTGCGCCCCGGTGCGCGGCTGTTCGTCGGCCCGCAACCGCGCGGCACCCTGACGCTCGAGCGCGTGCCGGCGGAGTGCAACGTGCTGCTGGTCGCGACCGGCACCGGGCTCGGGCCCTACGTCAGCATGCTGCGCAGTCACGCACGCGACTTCCCCGCCAAGCAG
Organism: uncultured Gammaproteobacteria bacterium; assembly: GCA_965364245.1. Taxonomy (GTDB): domain Bacteria; phylum Pseudomonadota; class Gammaproteobacteria; order QNFN01; family QNFN01; genus QNFN01. Next base: position 4,654 of record CBDTVS010000044.1, read on the forward strand.
GTCGGCGTGATCCAGGGAGCGAGCTACAGTCGCGACCTCGGCTACCTCGTCGAACTGACCCACTACGCCGGCGAACTGCCCAACCTCCACTACCTGCCGACCGTCTCGCGACCCGAACAGGACCCGACCTGGCAGGGGGCCACCGGCCGCGTGCAGAACTGGATCTGGTCGGCCGACTTCGCCAACCGCTTCGGCTTCCCGCTCGAACCGGGCACGACCCACGTCTTCCTGTGCGGCAATCCCGGGATGATCCTCGAGACGCAGGAACTGCTGGTCGGGCGCGGCTTCACCCTCGATGCCAAGGGCGTCGACGGCGACCTGCACGTCGAGAAGTACTGGTAGCCGGGCGCGGGGGCACGACCACCCCCGCGCCCGGACCGGCCTACCGCGCCTTGCCACCCTCGCCGGCGGGCTGGCCACCGACGCTGAGCACCTCGCGGTTGCGCTCGATCAGCTTCGGCCCGATCCCCTTGATCGCGGAGAGTTCATCGACGCTCGCGAACGGGCCGTTGGCCTCACGGTAGCTGATGATCGCCGCGGCGCGCGACGGCCCGACGCCGTTGATCGCGGCGGCGAGCGTGGCCGCATCGGCGCTGTTGATGTCGACGGGCGCCGCGGCCAGCGGGCCGATGCCGGCCACCAGCAGGGCGGCGAGAACGAGGTGACGTAGTGCCTTCATGGCAGACTCCTTTCTGCTGTGGAGCGGACGCGGGATCGCGTCCACGGGGGATCCATCCCCCGCGATCAGGCTAGCAAGGCGTCAGGGCTTCAGGACAGAGCGGATTTCCGACATCAGCGTAAGCAGAACGCCTTGCGGATCGTCGGATTTGGTCACCGGCCGGCCGACCACCAGGTAGTCGGCACCGGCACGGATCGCGTCGCCCGGCGTCATCACCCGCTGCTGGTCGTCGCGCGCCGTGCCGGCCGGGCGCACGCCCGGCGTGACCAGGCAGAAACCGGGACCGAACGCCTGGCGCAGCACCGCTGCCTCGCGGGGCGAGCAGACCACGCCGTCGAGCCCGGCGTCACGGGTCAGCGTGGCCAGCCGCTGCACCTGTGCCTCTGGCGTGGCATCGACGCCGACGGCGCGCAGCTGAGCCGCGTCGAGGCTGGTCAGGACCGTGACCGCGATGAGCAGCGGACCACCGGGCGGCAGCGCCTCGCGCGCCGCGGCGAGCATCGCCGGACCCCCGCCGGCATGCACGTTGACCATCCACACGCCGAGATCGGCCGCGGCACGGCAGGCCCCGGCGACGGTGTTGGGGATGTCGTGGAACTTGAGGTCGAGGAACACGTCGTGGCCGCCGTCGACCAGCTCGCGCACCAGCTGCGGGCCGCCGCGGGTGAACAGCTCCTTGCCCACCTTGACCCGGCATTGCCCGGGCGGCAGCCGCTCCGCCAGGGCGAGCGCCTGGCCCGGATCGGCGAAGTCGAGCGCGACGATGATGCGCGACCCCGGGTCACCGGGCCGCGCCGGCTGCGCATCGCTCACGTCACACCCCCTCGATGCCGTGGATCGGCTTGACGCTGCTCCACTGCCTGCAGCCCGGGCACTGCCAGTGCAGCGTCCTGCCCTCGAAGCCGCAGTGCCCGCAGCGGTAGAGCGGTTTGTCGGCCACCAGCTCGGCGACCAGGCGGTGGAGCACCTCGAGCACGTGGTGCGTGCGCCCCTCGGTGGTCTCGAGGCTCAGATCGATCACCCGCTCGAGACCGCGCAGCGAGGGGCGCGATTCGAGCTGCTGGACGATGAACTCCCCCGCGGCGCGTTCACCGTCCTGCCCCCGGATGATCTCGGCCAGCGCCAGCACCGGCGCGATCGCCTGCGTGCCATCGAGCTGCGCCTGCAGGTAGTCGCGGTACTCGCCCTCGCGTCCGAGCGCGGTGTAGCCGACGCGCAGCCGCTCCAGGACCTCCGGGAGGTACGCCGGATCCTGCTCGGCAACGCGCCGGTAGGCGCGCAACGCCGCCTTGGTTTGGCCGCGGGCGTTCTCGAGATCACCCTGCAGCAGGCTGGCACGTACGCATCCCGGATCGATCGCCAACGCCTTGCCGACCTGCGCCAGTGCGTGACCGTCGTCGCCCGCGGCACGCAGCTCCTCGGCCAGTTCGCAGTGGTAGTGGGCGATCTGCAGGTCGTGGGCGTGCCCGGTGCGCGAGGCGAGCCGGCGCGCGGTGTCGATCGCCTTCTCCCAGTCGCGTTCCTGCTGGTAGATGTCGAGCAGCTCGCGCAGCGCCCGCTCGGCGTGGGCGCGCACCTCGGTCAGCTCCTGGAATATCTCCTCGGCGCGGTCGTAAAGGCCGGCCCGGGCGTAGTCGATGCCGAGTTCCTGCAGCGCCTCGGCGCGCTGGCTGGGACTCAGCGTCGGGCGCGCAATCAGGTTCTGATGGATGCGGATCGCGCGGTCGACCTCGCCGCGGCGACGGAACAGGCTACCCAGGGCGAGGTGGATCTCGACGGTCTCGCCCTCCGCCTCGAGCATGCGGATGAAGACCTCGATCGCCTTGTCCGGCTGTTCGTTGAGCAGATGGTTGAGGCCGCGGAAGTAGTCGGCGCTGAGGCGTCCACCCACGCGGCGCTGCGGCGAGGTCGCCGCGCGCCGCCCGGCCATCCAGCCGGATGCGGCCGCGACGGGCAGCAGCAGCCAGAGCAGTTCCAGCATTTAGCGCGCGTCCCGCAGCGGCAGGGCTCGCAGATTGCGCACCTCTTCCTCGGTGGCCCGGGTGTCACGGCGCAGCCTCGCCATCTCGCGCTTGACGCGCACCACCCGGCCGAGCCCGACCAGGCTGCCGAGCAGCGCACCGACCGCGAGCGCGGCGACGATCAGCAGTGCGAGCGGCACTTCGAGCCGGCCGACGTAGTAATCGATCGAGACCGGATCGCTGTTGAGCGCGGCGAAACTGAGCGTGGCGACGAACAGCGCCAACGCGACGAGGGCATAGATCAGCTTGAGCATCGGTCCTCCCCGTTGCGGCGACTGGAAGCTTGTGCGGGCGGGTCGCCGTGCAGGCGGGCGTGGCGCATCCCTGCCCGGGGACCGGGGTCGCCACGACGCGTCCGGAAGACGCCGCCGAGACTAAGTTTCGACTACCGAACAGCCGCCGTAAAGGCGGCCTGGACCGATCAGGCGGAGGCCTGCTGCTGGCCCTTCCAGGCGTTGTCGACGCGCTCGCGCAACTCCTTGCCCGGCTTGAAGTGGGGCACCGCCTTGGGCGGCAGGTGCACCGCTTCGCCGGTCTTCGGATTGCGGCCGAGACGGGCCGGCCGGTGGTGTAGCGAGAAACTGCCGAACCCGCGGATCTCGATCCGCTCGTGGCGTGACAGCGACTGACTCATCAGGTCGAGCAGGGTCTTGACCGCCAGCTCCACGTCCTTCAGCGCCAGATGGCTCTGCTTACTCGCCAGCACTTCGATCAACTCGGACTTGGTCATCGTTATGGTCCCCGGTCGATGGGACGGCGGCCCTTGCGAACCGCCGTCCCGTACCGTTGTCTTGCGTGACTAGTCGGTCTTGCTTTCCAGCTTTTCCTTGAAGATGTCACCGAGCGTGGTGGTCGCACCGCCCGACGAACTGCGGGTGTAATCCTGCAGCGCCTCGGACTCCTCCTGGTGGTCCTTGGCCTTGATCGACAGCGTGATGCTGCGGCTCTTGCGATCGACACCGGTGAACTTGGCCTCGACCTCGTCGCCCACCTTGAGCAGCGTGCGCGCGTCCTCGACCCGGTCACGCGAGATGTCGGAGGCACGCAGGCGGCCCTCGACGCCGTCGCCCAGATCGATGATCGCCGCCTTGGCGTCGACCTCGCTGATCACGCCCTTGACCACCGAACCCTTCGGGTGCTGCGCGACGAAGTCCGAGAATGGATCCTGCGCCAGCTGCTTGACGCCGAGCGAGATGCGCTCGCGCTCGGAGTCGATCGCCAGCACCACCGCCTCGAGCTCATCGCCCTTCTTGTAGTTGCGCACCGCGTCCTCGCCGGCATCGTCCCACGAGATGTCGGAGAGGTGGACCAGACCGTCGATGCCACCGTCAAGACCGATGAAGATGCCGAAGTCGGTGATCGACTTGATCTTGCCGGCCACGCGGTCGCCCTTGTTGTGGGTCGCGGCGAACTCGTCCCAGGGATTGGACTTGCACTGCTTGATGCCGAGCGAGACGCGGCGACGCTCGGTGTCGATCTCGAGGACCATGACCTCGACCTCGTCGCCGATCTGCACCACCTTGCTCGGGTGGATGTTCTTGTTGGTCCAGTCCATCTCGGAGGTGTGGACCAGGCCCTCGACACCCTCCTCGATCTCGACGAAGCAGCCGTAGTCGGCCAGGTTGGTGACCTTGCCGAACAGGCGGGTGCCGACCGGGTAGCGGCGCGCGAGATTCTCCCACGGATCCTCGCCGAGCTGCTTGAGGCCGAGCGAGACGCGGTTGCGCTCACGGTCGAAGCGCAGCACCTTGACGCTGATCTCGTCGCCGAGGTTGACCACCTCGGACGG
>CBDTVS010000045.1:0-8733 GCA_965364245.1 uncultured Gammaproteobacteria bacterium
CACACGTCGCGTGCCGGGACAAAATCCGGGTCAAAAAAAAGCCCGCCGGGGACGGCGGGCCAACAGAGGAGGAGGAGTTACAACTTCAATGTAGACCCGATGCTGCACTGCGTCTATTGCGCTGCATCAATTTCTCATCGGATTCCCAATTACCCCATTTCATATGATTATAAGTAAGATTAGATTAATACAATTAGTCGTTGTTTATATGATGTTTTCGATTGAATTGCTTCGATATTCATGCAGTTCATCCTCGCGTCTCATGCGGTCGGTCAGGTGAGGATGTCCGTGATGAAAGCGCTCGATGCCCTGCCCCTCTCGCTGCTGGTCGTGGCCGCGCTGACCCTCGGTCTGGCGCCGTTCACGCCGGAACCCCACGTCGTCGAGAAACTGCGCATGCTGGCCTACGGGGACCTGGCGCGGCCAATCGACATTTTCGATCTGCTGCTGCACGCCACGCCGTGGCTGTTGCTGATCGCCAAGCTGGTCCGCCTCGGAAAATTGCGCAGGAGGGCTAACGGCCGCTGAATGATGACCGGCCGGACAGTTGCCCTAGGTCGAGATCAGCGCGTGCGGGAGCCGACTTCGCCGGCAGGCAAGGCCGCGCTCTGGACTGTTCTTTCTGCATCCAGCGTGACGGTGAACTTGCCCACCGCATGATGGCTGACCAGGCGCAGTGGCACCCGACGCGGGCCGCTGTCGATCCACACGTAGACCGGGGGATGGCGCAGCCGCTCGGTATCGCCGGCTACCGCCACGGCGGCCGATTCCTGGTCGGTGGCATACACCTCCCGGTCGGTCGCCTCGAAGCCGTCGATGCGCACCTTCCAGGCCGTGCGCGATCCCGTACCGACCGTCACCTCCTCGCGGAGCGCCACCCTGGCCTGGTAGCGGATGATCTCCTTGCCGTCGGTGACGGTCAGCTCGTGCACGGCGCCCTCCTCCATCGGCAGGCGGCGCAGTTGCTGGAGAAGGGCGAGCCGGTCGAGGGCGTTGGTCGGCGCCTCCAGTTTCACCGGATGCGGTGCGAGCAGCCCGCGGTAATCGGGCATGCCGGCCCGGCGCAGGGTGGCCAGCAGGGCGTCGGACGCCACCCCACCCTGCTGCAGGTCGACCGCGGTGTCGATGCCGAAGCGACTCACCGAGCCCTCTTCCCAGTCGGCCAGGAGCAGGTCGTGGCGCAGGCGCTTGCCCTGTTTGCGACGTTCGTAGGCCAGCGTGCGCGGCGTTTGGCGTTGGTGGTAACTGGTGAACTCGTAGCGGAAGGGGTAGACGCTCTCGACCAACGGGTAGGCGGCCGACGTGGCCGTCAGCCTGGCCCGTACCAGCGGCTCGTCGTCGACCACCACCGCGGTCTGTGCCACGTCGAGGCGCGCATCGCCGATACCGACCTCCTTGAACGCGGTGAAAACACCATCGTAGGTCACCTTGTAATCGAAGATTTCGACCGCGGCGGCAGGCCACGCCAGGCCCAGGCCGAGGGTCAGCCACAACGATCCTAGGTAGCGGCAGCTTCGGGATGTGGTACGCATGCGGTCAGCGGCTCCTGGATTGACGAAGTCCGGGCATATAAAACATTAGGACCAGTGTGGTGACTCCAGGTTCCGCACCCGTTGCCACGATCGCGGTCCGGGGATGATTGCAGCAAAGCGCAACTGAACTGCCGCTGAACACCTCATCCATGCACCGAATCGCATGTACACAGCGCACCCAACGCGGCGACCATCCGGGTTACCCTAGTCACCGTTTCAACACATCTCCGAGGTCCAACCGACATGAGCAGCGAACCCGTCATCGCCCAGAAGAGTCCCTGTGCCGTCGAAGTCGAGGCCGGCAGCACCTATTTCTGGTGCGCGTGCGGCCGCAGTGCCAAGCAGCCCTTCTGTGACGGTACACACAAGGACAGCGAAATCCGGCCGGTCAAGTTCACCGCCGAGAAGAGCGGCACCGTCTACCTGTGCGGCTGCAAGCACACCGGCAAGGCCCCGTACTGCGACGGGACGCACAAGACGCTCTAGGGCTCCTGGGTTAGACGCTCGGCGAAGAACGTCAGGGTCCGCTCCCACGCCAACTCAGCCGCAGCCGGGTCGTATTTGAGGAACGGCAGGTTCTTCTCGTCAGCGGTCTCGTTGGCGAAGGCGTGCTTGGCGTCGTAGCGATGGAACGTGTAGTCCACGCCGGCGGCATCGAGCTTGATCTCGAGCTGGTCGACACCGTCGATCGCGAACGCCGCGTCGTCGGTGGCCCAGTGCCCCAGCAGCGGGATGCCGATCTTGCTGGCGTCGACGAACTCCAGCGGTGGGTAGCCGTACCAGATCACCGCCGCATCGGCTTCCGGGACGTTGACCGCGGAGAGCAGCGTCAGCGCACCGCCCATGCAGAAGCCGGTCACGCCTACCTGCGCGCTGCCGGTCGCCTTGAGATACTGGACGGCGCCACGGATGTCCTGTCCCGCGGCGTCGGCGAAATCGAGGTCGTTCATCAGGTGTTCGGCCTCGTTCGCCTCCAGCGCCAACTTGCCACGATAGAGATCCGGGACCAGGGCGCGATAACCCGCGCCGGCGAGGCGCTCGGCGACGCCCTTGATCTGGTCGTTGAGGCCCCACCATTCCTGGATCACCACCAGCCCCGGCGCCGCGCTGCCGGCGGCGGGTTCGGCCAGCCAGGCATCGAGAGCTTCACCGTCGGGTCGCGTGCAGCGGATCATCTCACCCATGGTCGCCTCCTCGGGAAATGTCGTATCTGAACCCCCTGTATAGCAGCCCTTCAGCACAGCTGCAGGGCCTGAACGTCAGGAGATGTCCATCACCGCGACGCTGACCTGGCGTGGATTTCCGTCACGCACCACCGTCAGCTCGGCACGCTTGCCGATGCCGATGCGATCGAGTTCGGCGGCCAGTTCGGCGATGGTGCGCACGCGCGTGCCTTCGACATGGGTGATCACGTCGCCGAGCCCCTGGGTGACCGGGTCGACGCCGCGCAGGCCGGCCGCAGCCGCGGCACCGCCCGGCAGTACTTCGACGATGACGATGCCGTCGATGCCGAGACGTGCAGCGGCTTCCTCGCTGGCCGCGGAGATGCCGATGCCGGGGCGCGCCGCCTTGCCGTTGGCGATCAGCTGCGGCACGACCCGATTGACCACGTCGACCGGCACTGCGAATCCGATCCCAGCCGACGCCCCGCTGCCGGAGATGATCGCGGTGTTGACGCCGATCAGCCGGCCGGCCGAGTCGAGCAGTGGGCCGCCGGAATTGCCCGGATTGATCGCGGCATCGGTCTGGATCACGCCGACCACTTCGCGCCCGCTGTCGGTGGGCAGGCGACGATCGAGCGCACTGATGATGCCGGTGGTCAGGGTGCGGCTGAGCCCGTAGGGGTTGCCGATCGCAAGCACCGCCTGGCCAACCTTGAGGTCGTGCGAGGTCCCGACCGGGATCGGCTGCAGGCCGGTGGTGTGCTCGCGCAGCCTCAACACCGCGAGGTCGTAGTCGGGTGCGACGCCGACCACCGTGGCCGGGATCGCCTCGCCGGAGTCGAGACGCACCGCCACCCGGGTCGCCCCCTCGATGACGTGATGGTTGGTGACCACGTGGCCGGCCGCATCCCAGATGAAGCCGGAACCGGCGCCGCCGTCGGCACGGCTGAACAGGCCACCCCGCTGCCCCTGCACGAAGATGTAGGCGACCGACGGCGCGAGGCGCTCGAAGAGTTCGATGTTGAGCCTCTCGAACTGTGCGAGTTCGCCGCGTGCGGTGATCGCGCGCGGGGTGTCCGCGGTCAGGAAGAGGTCACGGTAGATCATGTGACCGAGCCAGAGGGTGACGATCACCATGGCCCAGAGCAGCATGATCCTGCCGAGAGTGTGCTGCATTTCCGTTACGTCGCCTCGTGTGTGCCGTCATTTTCCGTGAACGCCCCGGGCGTGACCAGAGCACACCGGCTCCCGCCCGGGGACTAGACTTGGTTTGCCGTCGCTGGATGCGACGACGTCACCGGTATCGCCGGTCGCCGCCATACGCGCAGGGAACGCCATGTCACTGCCACGCGCCGCCCATGGCCGCCGCAAGGCGCCACAACTCGACCTTGCCGCACTCGACGGCTGGGATCGTGACCAGCTCTTCGTGGCCCTCGACAGCGGACCCCATGGCCTGACCAGCGCCGAGGCCATGGCGCGCAGCGCCGAGTACGGCGCCAACACCATCCGTTTCCACCGCGCACGCTCGCCGTGGCTGATGCTCATCCGTGAGTTCGTGGCCCTGTTCCCGCTGCTGCTGCTCGCCGCGGCCGTGCTGGCGTTCATCGCCGACACGCTGAGCCCCGGCGAGGGGTACCAGCTGATCGGCATCGCGCTGCTCGGCGTCGTGATACTCAACGCGCTCGTGTCGTTCGTGCAGAACTACCGCGTCGAGAAGCTGATGCTCTCGTTCCTCGACTACATCCCGAAGGAGGTCGCGCTGCTGCGCGATGACGAACGGGCACTGCGCGATGCCGTCGACGTCGTGCCGGGCGACATCCTGTTCGTCCAGGAGGGCGACAAGATCTCGGCCGACGGGGTGTTCCTCGCCGGCGAGCGGCTGCTGGTCGACGAGTCGATCCTGACCGGCGAATCGGAACCGGTGGACAAGATCGCGCTGGAAGAGCGCGTCTTGGACACCAGCCGGGCCCGCTCCGGGGCCACGGTGATGCGTGGCAACGGGCGCATCCTGGTCGTCGCCACCGGGCGCTCGACAGGGCTCGGTGCGATCTCCGACCTGTCGCGGCGGGTGGAGCACGACCTGACGCCGATGCAGCTCGAGCTGCGCGACTTCGTGCGCAAGATCACCTGGCTCGCGCTCGGCATCGGCGGGTTCTTCTTCGTCGCCGGGCACCTGATCGGCAACCCGTTCTGGACCAACCTGATCTTCGCCATCGGCATCATCGTGGCCAACGTCCCCGAGGGGTTGCTGCCGACCGTGACGCTCGCGCTGACCCAGTCATCGGTGCGCATGGGCCGGCGCAACGCCCTGGTCAAGCAGATCCTCTCGGTCGAGACGCTCGGCAGCACCACGGTGATCTGCACGGACAAGACCGGCACGTTGACGCGCAATCGTCTCCACGTTGAGTCGCTGTTCCTGGGGCTCGAAACCCTCGACGACCTCTCTCACGTTGCGGCTGACCCGGCTGTTGACCTGCACGCCGTGCTCGAGGTGATGGCGCTGTGCAACGACGCCATCGTCTCGGACGCCACAGATAGCGGCGTCGCGCAGTTCCACGGTGACCCGACCGAAACCGCGCTGGCGACCTTCGTCGAAGCGCGTGGTGGCTACCTGGCGTGGCGCGAGCGTTTCGCACGCATCGGCGGACAGCCGTTCGATGCCGAGACGAAGCTGATGTCGGTGATCTCGCGCACGCCGGATGGTGCGATGCAGATGACCGTCAAGGGTGCTCCCGGTATGGTCATCGAACGCTGCCACGAGCTGCTGGTCGACGGTCGCTGGCGCCATATCACTAGCGACGATCGGGCACGGTTGCGCGAGCAGGCGGACCGCTATGCCCGCCAGGGGCTACGCGTGCTGGCGCTTGCCAGCCGGACGGTCGACGGCAAGGACGAGTCGATCGAGAAGTTACGGTTGATTGCCCTCGTTGCACTCGTAGATCCGCCGCGTCCTGAGGTGCCGGCCGCGGTCGCCGCGTGCGACAGCGCAGGGATACGCATCGTCGTAATGAGCGGAGACAAGGGCGAGACCGTCGCCTACATCGCCCGACGCCTGGGTATCGTCAGGAACCCACGCATCATCGAGGGCACGGAGCTCGAGGAGCTTACGAGCGACGCGCTGGCTGCCGCCCTGCGCGACGAAGAGGTGGTCTTCGCACGCATTGCACCGGAGCAGAAACTCGACATCGTCGATGCGCTCAAGGCGATGGGTGAGGTCGTCGCGATGACCGGCGACGGGGTCAACGACGCACCGGCACTCAAGCGCGCCGACATCGGCGTGGCGATGGGCAAGCGCGGTACCGACGTCGCCAAGGAGGCCTCCGACATCATCCTGCTCGACGACAACTTCGCGACCATCGTCGAGGCCGTGAAGGAAGGTCGCGCGGTCTACGAGAACATCCGCAAATTCATCACCTACATCCTGACCAGCAACATCCCGGAGATCCTGCCGTTCGTCGCCTACGTCCTGTTGCCGATCCCGTTGCCGATCACAGTGGTGCAGATCCTGGCTATCGACCTCATCACCGACATCATGCCGGCGATCGGTCTGGGCAACGAACCGCCCGAGGACGACGTGATGCGGCGTCCGCCGCGTCGACGCGACGAGCACCTCGTCAGCGCACGCACCTTCCTCAGGAGCTACGCGATCATCGGCCCGCTCGAGGCGCTGCTCGCATTCGCGGTGTTCTTCGCCGTGCTCGCCGACGGCGGCTGGCGGTGGGGAGCCGAACTCGCTTACGACGCACCGCTCTACCTGCAGGCGGCCGGTGCTTTCCTCGCGACCATCATCTTCTGCCAGGTGGGTAACGTCATGGCTTGCCGCAGCGCGCGCCTGAGTTCGCTGCCGCACCTCCTGCGTCTGAACGCCTGGATCGCCGGAGGCATCGCGGTTGAGGTCCTGTTCGTCGCCGCGATCACCGAACTGCCATGGCTGCACCGACTCTTCTCAGCCAACCCGCTACCTGCCTGGGTCTGGGCACTGCTGATCACCGCGCCGCTGGTGGTTTTCTCCGTCGAGGAGCTGCGCAAGTGGCTGGTGCGACGCGGAGCGCACTGGTTCGCGGCCTGATCACCAGACGCGCCCCCGCGGTATGGAGGCTGTGCGAGGCGGGTTCTCAGGCCGGGTTCAGGCCGAGGGGCAACCCGTGGCTGGGCTCGTGATCCTGCGGATGCGTCTGGCTTTCCGCCTTCTGTTCCAGGCGCTGGACCCGTCGTCTCGCCGCGAACACGTCGTCCCTGAAGTCGGCGAGCACCTGGCGCGAGACGTCCTTGGTCAGGCGCGAGTAGGCGCGTGCATCCGACTCCTCGGGCAGCTTCGGCAGCGGTTCGCCCTGGAGCAGCACGTGCCCGTAGCCGAAAACCCTGAAGCTGACGCTGTTGAGGATATCCATCAGCAGCGTGTGCAGTGGCGGCAGGTCGTCCTCGTGATGGTGCTCGGGCACGTGGTAGCGGAGAAAGACGTCGATGTCGCCCCAGGCCTGGCCGACCACCTGTTCGGGTGGGACCTTGCTGAGCGAATGCTCGAAAAGATTCACGAGGTTGCTCGCCAGCCCGCCCACCTCACCGAGCATGGTGTAGGCCGAGCGGGCACGCGCCGGCTGCGAGGCCTCGAGGGCTGCGCGATACTCGGCGGTGAGACGATCGAGATCCTTGAAGACGTTCTTCGTGTACGTCTGCACGGCATCGAGGACGAGCAATCCGACCTGCTCCCGGGTGTGCGAAGGTGCGTCACTCATGATCGTCGCCCCATTGAATTATTATTGATATTTGTCAGTCACTTAACTTCGCATCGCCAGATCATCTTAGCGAACGGGGTGGGGCTCGTCTGTAGGTTTTTGCTTACACGCAAGCACGTCGAGGTCCGACATTCACTCAACCCGTCGTGGCTCCTCGGGTACAGCCTTGGCTTATGCTACGTCGCTACGCCCATGGCCGGGCGAGACCGGATCTGCTGTTGATGTCCACACGACGCGAGGTCTTCGGCGCAGGGGTCGCATCGGTGCTGCCGATGCTCCCCGGCATCGCCCCGTTCGGGGTGATCGCGGGGCTGACCGCGATCGGCACCGGCCTGACCACGGCCCAGGCGATGGTGACCTCGGGCCTGATCTTCGCCGGCGCATCACAGCTCGCGATGCTGCAGCTGATCGCCGATGGCGCGATCCCGGCCGTGATCCTGCTCACGGTGATGACCGTAAATCTGCGCTTCGCGATGTACAGCGCCTCGCTCGCGCCACACTTCCAGCACCTGGGTCGAGGCTGGCGGCTGCCGCTGGCCTACCTGCTGGTCGACCAGAACTACGCCACCAGCATCCAGCGCTTCCTGCACGGCGGTCCGGACGGCCGCGAGCATGGCCACTGGTTCTACCTCGGCGGCGGCGTCACGCTCTGGATGACCTGGCAGACCGCGACCGCGGTGGGCGTGTTCATGGGCGCCAACGTGCCCTCCGGCCTGTCGCTGGACTTCGCCATCCCGCTGGTGTTCATGGTGCTCCTGGTGCCGGCGCTGCGCGACCGTGCGCATGTCGTCGCCGCACTGACCGGGGGTCTGGTCGCGACCCTCGCCGCCGAGATGCCGCTTCACCTGGGCATCGTTGCCGGGGCGTTGAGCGGTATCAGCGCCGGGATGTTCATGGAGTCACGCGCACACCGGGATCACGCGGCGTGAGCGAGACGGCCGTGTGGCTGACGATCCTGGGCGCCGGATTCGCCACCTGGTTAAGTGACAACTGGACTGACGTCAAACCTGAATCGGCCGGGGATGATATCGTCATCGGTGTAATTGGTTGGTCCGGACCCTTTGGCGCTGGCGCCACCACGGCGGAAGCGTTGGCCTACATTGAAACGTTGGCCAATGTCACCGTACTGCCCCTGGAAGAGCAGCCGATTTCACCCGACGCTGATGTGACCGGCCAGATGCAGAACCTGCTACTGCAAGGCGCCAATGTGCTTTACAGTCAGAATCTCTCCTTTGGCGCCGTTCAGGTGATCGCCACTGCCCGTGCCTTGGGTATCTGGGATGACGTGATCGTCGGAGGCAC
>CBDTVS010000046.1:0-8709 GCA_965364245.1 uncultured Gammaproteobacteria bacterium
CCGCCGCCACCCGAAGGTCGTCTGCCCCCGCCACCCGGAGGACGTCTGCCGCCACCGTCCTGGCGTGGCCGTCGCGGCTGGCGCACCGGGGGCTTGGGGGTGACCAGCAGGTCGCTGTTCACCGGCTCGACCTGGATCTTGTGGCCGATGTAGCGCTCGATGTCGGGTAGCGAATAGACGTACTCCTCGCACGCGAAGCTGATCGCATCGCCCTCGTTGCCGAGGCGCGCGGTGCGTCCGATGCGGTGCACGTAGTCCTCGGCGTCCTGCGGCAGGTCGTAGTTGAAGACGTGACTGACGTCGGGAATGTGCAGGCCGCGTGCGGCGACGTCGGTCGCGACCAGCACCGGCAGTTCGCCACGCTGGAAGCGCAGCAGCAGGCGCTGGCGCTTGGTCTGCGGGACGTCACCCGACAGCACGGCCGAATCGATGCCGTTGCCCTCCAGGTAGCCCTGCAGGCGCTCGGCGACGCGCTTGGTGTTGACGAACACGATGCTGCGCCGCGAATCCTGGTGTTGCAGCAGACCGATCAGCAGCGGCACCTTGTCCTCCATCGCGGTGTGGTAGAGGGTCTGGCGCACCCGGTCGGCGGTGATCCTGTCGGCTTCCACGGCGAGCGTTTGCGGCTCGTTCATGTGCTCGTAGGCGAGTTCGCTGACGCGTGCCGACATGGTCGCGGAGAACAGCATGCTGAGTCGCTTGTCGGGCGGCGGCAGGCGGCGCAGCACGTAGCGGATGTCCTTGATGAAGCCGAGGTCGAACATGCGGTCGGCCTCGTCGAGCACGATCACCTCGATCGCGTTGAGGTGGAACACGCCCTGCTTGTAGTAATCGATCACGCGCCCGGGCGTGCCGATCAGGATGTCGCAGCCGGCGGCGATCGCCTCGCGCTGCTCGTGGTAGCCGGTGCCGCCGTAGGCCAGCACCAGGCGCAGTCCGCTGTGGCTGCCGAGCAAATCGGCATCGCGGTGGATCTGGATCGCCAGCTCACGGGTCGGCGCGAGGATCAGCGCGCGCGGCTGGCCGGCGTCGGCTTCCTGGGCGGGTTGGCGCAGCAGCCGGTTCATGGTCGCGAGCAGGAACGCGGCCGATTTGCCGGTCCCGGTCTGCGCCTGGCCGGCGACGTCCTCGCCGCGCAGGGCCGGCGGCAGCGCCAGTTCCTGGATCGGTGTGCAGTGGGTGAAGCCGGCCTCCTGCAGGCCGCGCAGCAGCTCTTCGGGCAGGTCGAGGGAGTCGAATCGGGTCTCTGTAAGTACGGTTTCTGCCATTGTGGCCTGATCTTTGCGAGCTATTTGCCCGGTGGCGAGCGGGCTTGAAATATGCCACAGATTCGGCTCAAATGTCGCTCGTTGCGGCCTCCTGTACCTCGTCCGACGCGGTTCAGGGGGCCATTCTGTCCCGGAGCACGCCAACGCGGGACATTCTCAGGGAGGCACGCGCTGTGAGCGAACGACTGGTACATGTCACCGATGACAGTTTCGAGAGCGAGGTGATCCAGCAGTCGACTCCGGTGCTGGTCGATTTCTGGGCCGAGTGGTGCGGGCCGTGCAAGATGATCGCGCCGATCCTCAACGAGATCGCCGACGAGTACGGTGACCGCCTGCGCGTCGCCAAGCTCAACATCGACGAGAACCCGAACACGCCGCCGCGCTACGGCATCCGCGGCATCCCGACCCTGATGCTGTTCAAGGACGGCAACGTCGAGGCGACCAAGGTCGGCGCCGTCTCCAAGTCGCAGCTGACCGCCTTCATCGACAGCAGCCTCTGAGCGCCTGCGACGCGGCGCCCGGCGTCGCGTACCAGCTATGGACCCGCTTTCGCTTCCGTGCTAACTTCAGCTTGACATAACGGAGCGCCGTTGCCCGGCGCCCACGCCGGCCAACCCGGCACCCTTGCTACCCGTCCTTCTCGACCTGACGTTCCCGTCACCCCAGGCCATGTTCCGCCTGGCGTTTTCCCCCTATTCCCACTCATCGATACAAGAATGAATCTCACCGAACTGAAAAAAATGTCGGCCTCCCAGCTGGTCGATCTCGCCGAGTCCATGAACATCGAAGGGATGGCCCGCTCGCGCAAGCAGGACATCATCTTCGGCCTGCTCAAGGCCCACGCCCGCAAAGGGGAAGACATCTTCGGCGACGGGGTGCTCGAGATCCTGCAGGACGGCTTCGGCTTCCTGCGCTCGGCCGACAGCTCCTACCTTGCCGGGCCGGATGACATCTACGTCTCGCCGAGCCAGATCCGCCGCTTCAACCTGCGCACCGGCGACACCGTGTCGGGCAAGATCCGTCCGCCGAAGGAGGGCGAGCGCTACTTCGCGCTGCTCAAGGTCAGCGAGATCAACTTCTCGCCGCCGGAGAAGGCCAAGAACAAGGTCCTGTTCGAGAACCTGACGCCGCTGCACCCGAACCAGCGGATGGATCTGGAGATCGGCAACGGCAGCACCGAGGACATCACCGCGCGCACCATCGACCTGATGGCGCCGATCGGCAAGGGCCAGCGCGGCCTGATCGTCTCGCCGCCGAAGGCCGGCAAGACCATGCTGCTGCAGAACATCGCCCAGTCGATCACCGCGCGTCACCCGGACTGCTACCTGATCGTGCTGCTGATCGACGAGCGCCCGGAAGAGGTCACCGAGATGTCGCGATCCGTGCGCGGCGAGGTGGTGGCCAGTACCTTCGATGAGCCGGCCAGCCGCCATGTGCAGGTCGCCGAGATGGTGATCGAGAAGGCCAAGCGCCTGGTCGAGCACGGGAAGGACGTGGTGATTCTCCTCGATTCCATCACCCGGCTGGGGCGGGCCTACAACACGGAGGCCCCGCACAGCGGCAAGATCCTCTCCGGCGGCGTGGACGCCAACGCCCTGCAGAAGCCCAAGCGCTTCTTCGGCGCGGCGCGGAACGTGGAGGAAGGCGGCAGCCTCACCATCCTGGCCACCGCCCTGGTGGAGACCGGCTCGCGCATGGACGACGTGATCTACGAGGAGTTCAAGGGCACCGGCAACATGGAGATCCACCTCGATCGCCGCATCGCCGAGAAGCGCATCTACCCCTCGATCAACATCAACCGCTCCGGTACGCGTCGCGAGGAACTGCTGACCAAGCCCGACGAGCTGCAGCGCATGTGGATCCTGCGCAAGCTGCTGCATCCGATGGACGAGCTGGCGGCGATGGAGTTCCTGCACGACAAGTTGCGCGCGTCGAAGACCAACGCCGAGTTCTTCGAGTCGATGAAGCGCTGAGCCGCACGCGGCGCGGCGTTCAGCCGGCCGGCAGCGGCGTCACGCCCCACACCTGACGCGCGTACTCGCGCACCGTGCGGTCGCTCGAGAAGTGGCCCATCGCCGCGACGTTGCGGATCGCCGCCGCGCTCCACGCCTCCGGATCGCGCCACAGTGCGTCGACGCTCGCCTGGGCCTCGAGGTAGGCGGCGAAGTCGGCCAGCACCAGGAAGCGGTCGCCGCCGTCGAGCAGACGGTCGACGAGCCCGCGGTAGCGGGTCGGCTCCTCCGGCGAGAAGTAGCCGGTGCAGACCATGTCCAGCGCCTGCTGCAGGCGTGCATCCCGGTGGTAGACCGTCGCCGGCCGGTAGACGGTCTCGCGCAGGCGTGCGACCCCCGCGACGTCGAGACCGAAGGCGAAGAACTGCTCCGCCCCGACCCGGTCGCGGATCTCGATGTTGGCGCCGTCCAGGGTGCCGATGGTCAGCGCGCCGTTCAGCGCCAGCTTCATGTTGCCGGTCCCCGAGGCCTCGGTACCGGCCAGCGAGATCTGCTCCGAGAGGTCGGCCGCCGGGATGATGTCGGCCGCGGTCGAGACGTCGTAGTTCTGTACGAACAGCACCCGCAGCCGGTCGCCGACCGCCGGGTCGTTGTTGACCACGTCGGCGACGTCGTTGATCAGGCGGATCACCTGCTTGGCTACCGCGTAACTCGGTGCCGCCTTGCCGGCGAACAGGCAGACCCGCGGCACGTGGCCGTCGTCCGGTTCCAGGCGCATGCGGTTGTAGAGCGTGATCACGTGCAGCAGGTTGAGCAGCTGACGCTTGTACTCGTGGATGCGCTTGACCTGCACGTCGAACAGCGCGTCCGCGCGCACCCGCAGGCCGGTGTGCTGGGCGATCAGCCCGGCGAGCCGCGCCTTGTTGGCCTGCTTGGCGGCGCGGAAGCGGGCGCGGAACGCGGCGTCGCCGGCCAGCGGGGCCAGTTCCTCGAGGCGTTCGAGGTCGGTTACCCAGCCGTCGCCGAGCACCTCGCTGACCAGCGCCGACAGCCCCGGGTTGGCCTGGTGCAACCAGCGTCGCGGGGTGATGCCGTTGGTGACGTTGACGATGCGCCCGGGCCAGAGCGCCTCGGCGTCGGCGAAGGTGTGACGCCGCAGCAGGTCGGTATGCAGCGCCGAGACGCCATTCACGCGATGGCTGCCGACGCATGCGAGCCCCGCCATGCGTACCCTGCGCTCGCCGTCCTCGTCGATCAGCGACATGCGGCGCAGCCGCTCGACATCGCCCGGGAAGTGGTGGCGGACGGTCTCGAGGTGGCGGTGGTTGATGTCGTAGATGATCTGCAGGTGGCGGGGCAGCAGCTGTTCGAACAGCTTCACCGGCCAGGTCTCGAGCGCCTCGGGGAGCAGCGTGTGGTTGGTGTAGCCGAAGGTGCGCTGGGTCAGTGACCAGGCCGCATCCCAGTCGAGCTCATGGCTGTCGACCAGCAGGCGCATCAGCTCGGCGATGGCGATCGCCGGGTGGGTGTCGTTGAGCTGGATGGCGACCTTGTCCGGCAGCTGGGCGAGATCGCCGTGCTGCTTCGTGAAGCGGAACAGGATGTCCTGCAGCGAGGCGCTGGCGAAGAAGTACTGCTGCTTGAGACGCAGTTCCCGCCCCACGCTGGTGGTGTCGACCGGGTAGAGCACCCGGGCCAGGTTCTCCGAGCGGTTCTTGTCCTCGACCGCCTTGATGTAGTCGCCCTCGTTGAAGTAGCGCAGGTCGAAGTCGCGCGAGGCCTTCGCCGACCACAGGCGCAGGTTGAGCACCGTGCCGTTGCGATAGCCCGGTACCGGGGTGTCGTAGGCCATCGCCATGACCTCCTCGGTGTCGAGCCACTGGTGGCGGGGCCGTCCCTGGTCGTCGCGGAAGTCGACCACGCGGCCGCCGAACTTGACCGGATAGAGCACCTCGGGTCGGGCGAACTCCCACGGGTTGCCGTAGCGCAGCCAGTTCTCCGGGTGTTCGACCTGCTGCCCCTGCTCGATACGCTGGTAGAACATGCCGTAGTCGTAGCGGATGCCGTAGGCGTAGCCCGGCAGGCGCAGCGTGGCCATCGAGTCGAGCAGGCACGCGGCGAGGCGCCCGAGGCCGCCGTTGCCGAGCGCCGCGTCGGGTTCGACCTGGCGCAGCAGGTCGAAATCCAGCCCCAGGTCGCGCAGCGCCTGCTCGGCGCTGTCACACAGCCCCATGTTGAGCAGGCTGTTGTGCAGCAGGCGCCCGGTCAGGTACTCGAGGGAGAGGTAGTAGATGCGCTTCGGACCGGTGTGGTAGATGCTGCGCATGGTGCGCATCCACTGCTCGGTCAGACGGTCGCGCACGACGTAGGCGAGCGCATGCTGCCAGTCGCGGGTGGTGGCGGTGATCGGATCCTTGCCGATGGTGTAGGTCAGGCGGTGGGCGATCGAGCGCCGCAGCGCGGCCGTGTCGCAGCCGGGCGGTTCGTGTGCGAAGGCATCTTCGTGCGGCATGGTCCCGTTCCCTGGTGGTCGCGCGCCGGACTCACGACAGCTTAACAGACCGTCCCGTTGTAGAATCGCGGGCCATGACCAGCGAAACCGCCAACCCCGCCTCGCCCGTCGGCGCCAGCGTGCGCCTGCCGTCGGCGCTGGCCCTGCCGCTGCGCCTGGTCCCGGCGGTGGTCCACTCGACCGCGCTGGCCGCGGTGCTCGACCGGGTGCTCGCGCGGCCCCTCGCCGACGGCGAACTCGAGTTCCTGTTCGGACGCACCGTGGCGATCGACATCGAGGACGCGCAGGTCGTCTACCGGCTGTTCCTCGGCGTCGGCGGTTTTTATGCCGGCAGCATGGAGCGCGAGGTCGACGTGACGATGCGCGGGGCGCTCTACGACTTCCTGGTGCTGGCGGCCGGGGAGGAGGATCCGGATACGCTGTTCTTCCAGCGGCGGCTGCGGATCGAGGGCGACACGGCCGTGGGCCTGCAGGTAAAGAACCTGCTCGACAGTCTCGATTTCGGCATCCACGAACTGCCGGAGTCGGCGCGTGGCTGGATCGAGGGTGCGCTGGCCACCTACCGCAAGCTGTTCGGGAGCGGGTCTAGCTGACCGCGTTTGCGCCGACGGCGATCCCGGGTTCGCCGTACCAGTAACCGCGACACGGTCCGACCGGCATCCGCTGCTCGAGCGCCTCCCGGGCCGCGTCTGCATCCAGTTCCCCTGCCAGCAGCGCCGCGAACGTGGCGAGCACCGTGTCCGTTCCCTCGGCCTGTGGGTAGACCCTGACCAGGTCGACCCCGAGTCCGGCCATGTCGGCGAGCTCTCCGGCCAGCGCGTAGGTCTGTGCCGACTGGGTCTGGATGCCGTTGAAGGCGAGGAACGGTTCCTCCTCGCGGGTGCGGACCAGCAGCCCGTCGGGGTAGCGGTCGCAGACCTCTTCGCAGGCGTCCTTGGCCAGGTTGTGGTGGCGCGCGGTGAAGCAGCGCGCCGACCAGGCGAGCGGGATGCGCCCGTAGACGGTGACCTCGGTCTCGACGCCTTCCGCCGTGTCCGCGAGGATTTCTGCCAGCGTCGTGCGCGACAGCTCGAACGGCATCACCCAGCGCACCAGGCCCTTGCGCGCGAGAAGCGCCAGGGTGTGCTGGTTGTAGATGTTGACCGCCGGCCCGGCGACGAATGGGACGTCCTGTTCGGCGAGCAGGCGCACCGCACCGATGTCGTTGGCCTCGACCCGGAAACGTCCGTTGGCGCACAACCGGCGCAGTGCCTTGAGTTCCGATTCGGCCTCGATCAGCGCCAGGCTCGACAGCACCACCTCCTTGCCGGCGTCGGCGAGCCGGTCACCGATGGCGAGCCACTCCTCGAGGCGCAGCTCACGGCGCTTCGAGCAGACCGTCTCGCCGAGGTAGACCACCTCGGCGGGGCCGGTGGCGACCTCGGCGTAGAAGGCCTCGAGGTGCTCGCGCGGCCAGTGGTACTGGACCGGGCCGAGGGTCAGGCGGGGACTGGCGGGCACGCTTGTGCTCACTGCCAGGGGCGGTGGTAGGCGCCGAGCGTGGTCTGCGCGCCCTCCGACACCTTGCCGAGCGCCGCGAGCCAGTCGTCGCGCAGCGTGAAGCCCTCGGGGTCGCGGGCCACCGCGTCGAGCGCCTCGCGCCACACCTTCGCGACCTGGCGCACGTAGGCCGGGCTGCGCTGGCGCCCCTCGATCTTGATCGCGCGTACGCCCATCGCCTGCAGCTCGGGCAGCAGCTCGAGGGTGTTGAGGCTGCTCGGCT
Source organism: uncultured Gammaproteobacteria bacterium (assembly GCA_965364245.1). Taxonomy (GTDB): domain Bacteria; phylum Pseudomonadota; class Gammaproteobacteria; order QNFN01; family QNFN01; genus QNFN01. Next base: position 7,495 of record CBDTVS010000046.1, read on the forward strand.
CCTCGATGGCGTAGTAGGTCGCGTCGCCGACCGCGTAGCGGCCCTTGCAGATGGTCGGGTAGCCGGCGTGTTCGCCGGCGCCGTAGCGGTCGATCAGCAGTTCGCCGAGGCGCGACTCGAGGCCCTGCTCGGTCTCGGTCCAGCGCACCGCGCTGGCCGGCGAGCAGACGCCGCAGCTGTTTGGCGACTGGCCGGTGGCGTAGGAGGAGAGCGTGCAGCGTCCCTCGACCATCACGCACAGGCCGCCGAAGCCGAACACCTCGACCTCGACGGGCACCTGCTCGATGACCCGCGCGACCTGCGCCAGCGACAGCACGCGCGGCAGCACCACGCGGCGCACGCCGAACTCCTCGTGGTAGAAGCGGATCGCCTCGTGGTTGCTCGCCGAGCCCTGCACCGAGAGGTGGCGCGGCAGGTCGGGGTGGGCGCGCATCGCGTAATCGAGCACCGCCATGTCGGCGATGATCAGGGCGTCGACGCCGAGTTCGGCGGCGTGATCGACTGCCGCCTGCCAGCGCGCGAAGCCGCCGGGCTGCGGGTAGGTGTTGATCGCGACGTAGACCCGGGTGCCCTTGGCGTGCGCGTAGCGGATGCCGTCGCGGGCGTTGCCCTCGCTGAAATTGAGCCCCGGGAACGAGCGTGCGTTGGTGTCGTCGCGGAAGCCCATGTAGACGGCGTTGGCGCCGTGGTCGACGGCGCCCTTCAGGGCGGGCAGGTTGCCGGCGGGGCAGACCAGGTCCATCACGCGCTCCCGCTCAGCCGACCACGTCGAGCTCGCGGCGGCGGAAGCGCGCGCCGCACATGCGTGCGATCCGCGCGCAGGCCTCGATGTCGACCCCCTCGAGACCGTGGATCGCGGTCGCCGTCACCTCGGGGATGTAGCGCGGCGCCTCCTGCAGGAACGCGAGTACCGCCTGGTAGGCGCCTGGCAGTGCGGGCTGGCAGTGGCGGATGTAGACCTCGGGCGACTGCGCGTTGAGCGACACCGAGACCGCGTCGATCAGACCCGCCATCTCCGGCAGTACGTCGCGCTTGTTGGCCAGGCTGGCCAGGCCATCGGTGTTGAGGCGCACCCTGCCGCCGCGCTCCTTGATCCAGGCCGCGACCTCGAGCAGCAGCCCAAGGCGCAGCGTCGGCTCGCCGTAGCCGCAGAACACCACCTCGGCATAGTCCCCGGGGTTGCCGATCGCGGCGACCACCTCGGCGAATTCGGGG
>CBDTVS010000047.1:0-8643 GCA_965364245.1 uncultured Gammaproteobacteria bacterium
CCGTGCCGGCGGCCGGCCGCCGAGAGCCGGCCAGGCCGGAGCCGAGCGCGGCCGCAACCGGGAGGCCGAGCTGACCGGCAACATGGTCGTGGAGTTGCCCGATGACGAGGAGTTGCCCGAGGTCGACGGCAACCGCATCGAGGCGGCGGACGGCCCGTAACGCCTTTCAATTGGCCCGTTGACTCTCGCGCTGCTGGCTCGGCGAACTGCCGGTCCAGCGCCGGAACGTGCGCGCGAAGCTGCTCGGCTCTGAGAAACCGAGCAGGTAGGAGATCTCGGTGATCGACAGGCGTGGGTTGGCGATGTACTTCAGCGCCAGGTCGCGCCGCACCTCCTGCAACAGATCCCGGTAATTGCTGCCGGATTCGCGCAGGCGGCGCTGGAAGGTGCGCAGGCTCACATGCAGTGCCGTTGCGACCGACTCCTCGGTGACCCGGCCCGAGGGCAGCTGGCGTAACAGTTCCGCGCGGGCGCGTGCGACCACGTCGTCGCGATCCAGTGCCGCGAGGTAATCGGCGATCATGCGGTCGGCGCTGGCCAGCAGCTCGACGTTGGCGGTCGGCAGTTGCCGCTGGAGATCGGCACTGTCCATCTCCAGCGTGATCACCTCGCCGGCGATTTCGACCGGGCAGCCCAGATGCTCGGCGAGGGCTTCGTGGCAGGTCGTCGTCGCCTCGGGCAGGGTCACGCGGCGTGGCGCGAAGCCCTCGCTGAGGCTCATCCGGCACATCCTGATGATCACCGCGACCGCCGCATGCATGCCCTCCGCGGGCGGCACGTAGCGGCTGTCGGCGAGTTGCACGGTGTAGAGGTAGCTGCCGCGTCCGCGCTCCAGTTTCGAGGTGATTCCGGTCGACACCAGCGTGCCGTGGCGCACGAAACGCTGAAAGGCCTCGTGCAGCGACGGGCTCGCGAACCAGGCGATCCCCAGGGCGTGCATCGTGGTCGGGTGCCAGTGGCGCGCGGCGGCAATTCCGAAGCATGGCGCGGCGTAGATCCTGGCCGCCTCGTTCCAGATCTGCCGCAGGCAGGAGACCGGGTAACGCGCACCGGCCTGGTGCAGCAGCGCGGGATCGGCACCCGCGGACTCGAAGACGGGGCGTGGATCGTGCCCGGCCTCGTCGAGCGTCTTCCAGATCATCAGCGGCCACGAGGCGAGGGTGGTGAAGTCCATGGGTGATCCGTCGTCGTTCGGGTAACTGCCGACCAATCTAGAACGCCGTCCCCGGCGCGACAAGCTGGCGCATTGGGTGGCCCGAATGGCGTGTGCGGTCAGGTACGCATCAGGCTCGCTGCGTAGATTGAGCGCATCTGATATCGCCAATCGCGGAAAAAGTGCCATGCCCACCGACGAAGAGCGCCTCCTCGAGGAGGTCGATTTCTGGTTGCACCTCAACAACGACTACCTGCGCAGGTACGGCACCACGCCGTCACGGCGCATGCAGGAGGCGTTGTTCCACGCGCTGGACCGATTGCGTCAGCTCAGGGAGTTGCAGGATGAACCTGCCAATCTGGAGGCGCAGGAGGCGGAGGCAACACCCGTCGAGGCCATGCGCAGGGCCAACTGAAGACCCGTGGCGAGGGAGGGCGATGATGCGCCACGACGACCCCCGAGCACCCAGAGATCACGGCGTGAGCACGATGCCGTACGCGGTGGACCTTCCTCCAGCGGCAGCAAGCACGGCCGTCAAGCTGATCATCAATCACGAGGCGGCGGTCACCGACCGTCGTGGCATCGTCTGGATTCCCTACCTCATCCTGGCTGCCGACGGTTCGTTCTCCCGGCTCGGGATGATGCCGAGGCACGCACTCGGGGTGGGGCGAACGGGCGGAACGACCTGCCAGGACCTGCCGGTCACTGGAGGCACACCGGAAACGGCTAAATCCATGTAAAAACAGTGGATAACGGCGCCGGTCGGGGCCTGCTGCTAAACTGCATGGCGATGCTGCTGCAGCGGGAGATTCCGATGAGACGTCTGCCTGTCATCCCCCTCCTTCTCGCCCTGACCCTGTCCGGTACCGCCTCGGCCGAGTACGAACGTGGCCTCGTGGCCTACCAGCGCGGCGACTTCTCCAGTGCACACCAGGAGTGGCTCGCCGCGGCCGAGCAGGGCGTTGCCCAGGCCCAATACCGTCTCGCCGACCTCTACGAGTCCGGTCTCGGCGTGCAGCGCGATTTCCTCGAGGCGTCGAAATGGTACCGTCGCGCCGCGCGCCAGGGGCACATCACCTCGCAGCACATGGTGGGCCTGACCTACGCCTACGGCTTGGGCGTGCCACGTGACATGGTCGAGGCGTACATGTGGCTCGACCTGGCTGCTGCCAGCGGCGACCTCAACGCAGGGGCATTGCGCGACAGCCTGGCCAGGGCGATGGATCCGGAGCAGCTGGTGGATGCCAGGAGGGCTGCAGAGAGCTGGCAACCGCAGCAATAGAATAATAAACAATAACTTAAATAATTAAGTTAATTTCAAATATAAGAAATATAACCGCATCCACTCGGTTCCGTCATGGGCCACCGGGCTTAAGGCAAAGATAAAGATGGGATGACGCCGCCGGTCTCGGGCGAGGGATGGGTCATCAGTCCATGGAACGTGGCCGCTGCTCCGCCTGCTTCATCGCGTCGTCGAGCTTGCCCTGTGCCCGGTCCATGGTCTTCTCGGCCTGTTCGGCCTCCTTGGCCTTGAGCGTGGCCACGGTGGCCGCGGTGGACGCGGTCTCCGCGCCGCAGGCGGTCAGGCCGATCATCAATAGGGCACAGGTGAGGATTCTCATTTCGTGCCTCCTTCTTCGCCAGGGGCTCACATGCCGATCGAGAACATCTCGTCGAGGTCGTGGCGCGAGAAGGCGCGGAACGACAGCATCGACTCGGTGTGGGTGATGCCCTCGAGCTTGACCATGTCGTGGGTGACCAGGTGGGCGAGGGCCTCGTTGTTCGCGACGCGCACGACCGCCACGAGATCGTAGCGTCCGCTGACCGAGTAGACCTCGCTCATTCCGGGCAGGTCGGCGAGTTGCTGGGCGAGGTCGCCGATGTGGTGGCGGTCGGCGTTGATCAGGATGATCGCGGTAACCATCGCGGGTCTCCGTTGCGTGGCTCAGTGAATTGATTTGGGGCCGTTGTTCAGGGTCTTGGGTTCGGCAACGGCCTCGCCGACGATCGGTACTGGGGGCTCCTCGCCGTGGCGGTAGAGTGCCTGGCCCCAGGGCGATTCGACGTGCCACTTGAGCAGGTCGAGCGCGCTCTGTGGGCGGGCGATGTAGAAACCCTGCGCGGTGTCGCAGCCCATCTCGACCAGCAGGTCGATGGTCTCCTGGCTGTCGACGCCCTCGGCGATGACCTCCATGCCGAGGCTGTGCGCGAGGTCGATGGTCGCCTTGACGATGGCGCGGTCCTCGGCGTTGCTGTCGAGATTGAGCACGAAGGACTTGTCGATCTTGACCTCGTCGACCGGCAGCCGCTTGAGGTAGGACATGGAGGAGTAGCCGGTGCCGAAGTCGTCGATCGACAGGCGGATGCCCATGTCGCTGAGTTCGTGGAGCAGGCTCAGTACCCGCTCCGGGTCGTCCATCATCGCGCTCTCGGTCACTTCCATCTCGATCCGCGACGGCTTGACGTTCCAGGCCTCGATCAGCTCGCGGATCTGGCCAAGCAGGTGGCGGTCCTGGAGGTTCCACGCGGAGAGGTTGATCGCGCTGACGATGTTGAGCCCCATCTCCTGCCAGCGGCTCACCTGGTTGAACGCGGCGTTGAGCACCCAGAGCGTCAGCGGACGGATCAGGCCGGTCTTCTCGGCCAGCGGCACGAACAGTTCGGGTGACACCAGGCCCATCTGCGGGTGGTTCCAGCGGATCAGGCACTCGACGGCGATCAGGCGCCGCTCGCGCAGCGACACCTTGGGCTGGAAGTGCAGCATCAGCTGGTCCTCGCTGCTCAGCGCGGCGCGCAGGTCGCCGAGCAGCTTGAGGTCGCGCAGGCCGTGCTTGTTGAGACTCGGGTCGTAGACCGAGAACTCCATGCGCGTACGGCGCACCGAGTGCAGCGCCACGTCGGCATGCCGCATCAGGGTGTCGGCATCGATGCCGTGCTCCGGGAACAGCGTCACGCCGAGCTGGGCCTTCATGTGCAGCGGGTGGCCGTCGAGGAAGAAGGTGCGGTCGAGGGCGTCGTGCACCCGGTGCGCGATCTCCTCGGCGCGCGCCTGATCGCACTTGGTGAGCACGATGACGAAGACGTCGTCGCCGCTGCGCGCCACCACCTCGGCCTCGGTAACGCCCTTGATCAACACGTCGGCCGCCTGCTGCAGGATCATGTCACCGAAGTAGTGGCCCAGGGTGTTGTTGATCTCGCGGATGCGGTCCAGGCCGACCATCATCAGTGCGAAGGTGCTGCTGTCCTTCTGGCTCTCGCCGATCACCTGGTCGAGACGGTCGAACAGCAGGTTGCGGTTTGGCAGCCCGGTCAGGTCGTCGTAGTGCGCCAGGTACTCAAGCTCGGCGGTGCGCGAACGGATGCGCTCCTCGAGTTCGTCGCCGTAACGTCCCAGCGCCTCCTCGGCCTCGCGCCGCTCGCGGTTCTCATCGCGCAGGCGCTGTTCGGACGTGACCAGGCGGCGATTGAGGTAGAGGGTGTACAGGGTGGCGGCGATCATCACCACCAATACGATCAGGGCGAGTGCGAGCCAGTGGCCGTGTTCCTCGATCAGGCTGACCAGCGTCACGCGGTCGAAACCGGCGTAGGGCGGGGCGCCGATGGTGCGCAGCAGCTCGTGCACCGGTTGGTAGTCGAGCGGGGTGGTCCACTCGATGGCGGCGTGGGTCATGTCCCCGTCGGGGTCGATATCGAGCAGTGCGACCACCACCCGGCGGGCCAGCGCATCCGGCGTGTGGCGCAGCTTGGCCAGCGCCCACTCCGGATAGAGCGAGGTGCTGTGCGCAACCGGGAAGAATGCGGTCTGGCGCGGTTCGAGAATCTTGAGCCTCTCGCGCTTCAGTTGCTCGCTGCTCGACAGCTGCTCGATCAGCCCGCTCGGCAGTGCCCCTGCATCGGCGCGACCCTCGAGCACGGCCTCGACCACCGCCCAGGGGTCGTGGTCGGTGAACTCGACCTGGAAATCGCCCGGCGCTAGCTGGTGCTGGCGCAGCGCGAACTCGACCAGACGCCAACCCTCGAAGGTGTCGGCTGCTAGGGCCGTCAGGCGTGCGCCATCGAGATCCTCGAAATGGTTCAGGTCGATGCGATCACTGCGTGTGAAAACCGTCGCGGCCTGGGTGTTGAGTGCGTGGCCGTCGAACTTGCGCATGCGGGTGGCGATGCGCGTGGCGCCATGATCCACCTCCAGCTCGACGTAGAGCCCGGGGTCGGTGATGACGAAATCGAGTCCTGCGGCGCCGCTGCCTATGCCGTTTCTCGCACTCTCCGGCGTCAGGGCCATGAGCTCGAACTGGTAGTTCGGCAGGTGGCGGTTGAGGTGCCAGGCCACCGGGGACCAGCGTTGCAGGTCGCGTTCGGAGTCGCCCTGCATCTGCACGCCGATAACGACCGTGCGGTGGTCGCTCCAGGTCGCCGTCCCGGGCAACAGGCACGCGAGCAGCAGGCATGCCAGGCTAGTGAGCCGGTTGCGCATGCGTCGTTTCATGCCGCGGTCTCCACCCGGTTGCGGCCGCCCTGCTTGGCCTTGAGCAGTGCCTGGTCGGCGCGTCGCACCATCTCCACCGGCGACTGGATCGCAGGGTCGGGGTAGGCCGCCGCTCCGATGCTGATGGTCACGCGCTCCCGGTCGAGCTGCCCGACCGCCGTGCCGATCAGGTTCTTGCGCACCTTCTCGGCGGTGATCAGGGCCTGTTCGAGATCGGTCGCCGGCAGCGCCACAGCGAACTTGTTCTCGCCGAAGCGTGCGATCAGATCGGTCTTGCGGACCGACTTCTTCAATACGCCTGCAACCGTGGTCAGCACCACGTCGGCCATGTGGTAGCCGAAGCGGTCGCTGAAGGCGCGGAAATGGTCGATGTCGACCATCAGCAACGCCAGGTCGGTACCGTAGCGCTGGGCAGAGTTGAACAGGCGCTCGAGTTCGTCTGTGAAGTGGCCACGGTTGGCGGTGTTGGTCAGGGGGTCGCGCGTCACCAGATCGCTGATGCGACGCTGCGAGGCGGCGTCGTTGAGGATGATCGCGACCTGGCGCGCGAGGTAGTCGAGAAGGACGCGCTCGTCTTCCGGCGTGGACTGCGCGAAACCGAGCAGCAGCAGCCCGAGCAGTTCGCCGCGGTAGAGCAGCGGGAAGTAGGCCAGGTGGCGTGGCATCACGCTGCCGACGCCGACCTCGAGCGCGAGCTCGGTGCCCTTGTCTCCGACGTAGATGCTACGGCTCTCGCGCTCGAGCGCGACCTGACCGGGGATGCCTTCGCCGATCTTCAGCGAGTCGAGGGCGTCGAGGTCGAGGGCATGACTGGCGTAGGGGACCAGCCGGTTGCTGCCTTCCTCGAGCAGATAGATCACGCCGAGCATGCCGCGCGAGATCTCGATCACCTTGTCGAGCGTGCCCTGCAGCAGCTTGTCGGAGCTCATCGACAGGTCGACGAGTGAGGAGAGCGCGGTGTACTGGGTCAGTCGCCGGTCACGGTCGACCACGGCCTCGGCCATGCGGTTGAAGCCCGCGCCGAGGCTCTCGAACTCATCACGCGTGACGATCTCGGTGCGCACGCCGTGATCACCCTCGGCGAAGGCGTTCTGCGCGGCGACGATGGCCCGCAGCGGCCGCACCGTGTCGCGGTAGGCTAGGAACGCGATGGCCAGCGAGAGCAGGATGCCAAGGGCGATGAAGCCGTAGACGTGCTGCGTGCTCTGCGCGAGATGTGCATTGATCTTGTTGTCGCCGACCAGCAGGGCGAGCCCGCCGACCGACTGGAAATCGCCGTTGAGGATAGGCTCGGCGAGCACCATGTTGCGTCGCGTGCCCATCTCGAGCACGTCGCTGAACACCTGGCCACCCTCGAGGGCCCGGTTGAGGCGGGTATCCAGCGGGCTGCCGGGCGGCAGCGGTTCGTCGGGCAGACCGGCGGTCGCGATCACCCGGTCGCCCTGCAGCAGTGCGACGTAGGTGTTCTCGATAGTCAGCTGGTTCTGGATCTGCTGCAGCAGCAGCTGGTTGTCGTCGAGCAGCATCACACCGACCAGCGCGCCCTTGTCCCGCACCGGGGCCACGATGACCTGGGCCAGGACCAGCGGTGGCAGCGCGGCGAAACGCTGCGGATCCTCGCTGACGAACAGCGCGCGCGGTAGCAGCTCGGTGGTGATCAGGTTCTCGCGCAGCGTGCCCAGCGCACGGCCGAGACCGCTGCCGAAGCTGTAGTGATCACCCAACTCGCCATTGATGCGTCCGCGCACCACCTGCTCACGATCGATCGCGAACCAGAGGTCGACGAAGCTGAAGCGTCGCGCATGACGCTCGAGCATGCGGTAGAGCGCGGCGGCATCGTGCTGCTCGAGTTGGCGCGCGACGCCGTCGTCGCCGGCATCCTGCACCAGCGCGATGCGTACGTCCTCGAGTGGCCGCTGGTAGGCACTCCAGGCGCTACGCAGGTTGGCCTCGAGTGCATGCGCGGTCTCGTTTTCGAGCGCATCGCGCATGGTCTGCTTGGTGAGGGTCAGCAGTCCGGCCATCGGCACGAACACGACCAGGGCGAAAGCGATCAGGGTTTTCCAGCCGAGCGACAGGTAGAAGCGCTGCGGCCCCCAGACGACGCGAAAGACGTTGTCTCGGTTGCTCACCTGGACCTGGACCCCTGTATAGGCTCCGCCGCAACGCGCGCGGAGATTGCCCGACGTCAGAAGCGACGGGTAAAGGTCATTCTAACTGCACGATAAGGATGCGAAAAGGCGAGGATAAGACGCGGGGCGACCGGACGGTCGCCCCGCGTGCCGCGATCTCGTCCGCGGAGACGTTAACCGGCGGTCTTGGCGTCGTTCACCTTGCAGGTGCGGATGCCGAACAGCGTGTAGGCCGGGCACCAGCGGAACAGGCCCGTTGCGAGTGGGACCACGCCGATGTAACCCCACACGGGGATGATGTTCATGACGGTCAGCGCGATCAGCGCGGCGCCGACGACGATACGCAATACCTGGTCGATACCACCAACGTTCTGCATGACTGTTCTCCTGTAGCGATGCTCGGGATGGGTTCCCGGATGCCGCCATTCGAGCACGCCTGCGGGCGCACTTCAGTAACAAGGTCACACAGGGTCAGGCGCCCGCCAGGCGCGCCAGGCTCTCGGGGTCGCGCAGTTCGATGCGTCCGCGATGCAGCGTGACCAGTCCGCGGTGCTCGAAGTCCTTGAGCAGGCGGCTGACCACCTCGCGGGCCGAGCCGAGTTCGGCCGCGAGCTCCTGGTGCGTGGCGCTGACCACGCCCGCGGCATCGGCGCTGTCGCGTAACCGCGCGGCGAGGCGCAGGTCCATGCGGCCGAAGGCCACGTCCTCGACGAGTTCGATCAGGTCGGTGATGCGCCGCGCGTAGACGCTGAACACGAACTGGCGGAAGCCGGCAGACCCGGCCAGCAGCGCCTGGAACAGCGTGCCCGGCAGCGCGATCGCGCGCACCTCGGTCTCGGTGACGCCCTCGGCGGGGTAGCGTTCGCCGGCCA
>CBDTVS010000048.1:0-8631 GCA_965364245.1 uncultured Gammaproteobacteria bacterium
GTGAAACGCGAAGCGTTTGATCTCGGCCAGAAAAGTCGCCAGGACGGTGGCTTCCGGCTGCCCCAAGGAGGCCCGCTGCCGGATCTCGGGCCACGTCGCCCCGCGACCATCGCCTTCTTGGTAGAAGAGCAGCTCGCGGAACATCCCAACGGACTGCGCTTCTCCGCATTCGACGCGGATGGCGGTCTCTTGCGCGAGGCGGTCTACCTCTCGATCGGTGGCGGGGCCGTCGTCGAACGCGGCGCGAAGATCGAAGTGGCCACCGCCGACGAAGGCCTTCCGTACCCGTTCTCCAGCGCCGCCGAACTGCTCGATCGATGCGCGGCCTCGAGTCTGCCGATCAGCGGCGTGATGCGGGCGAACGAAGAGGCTAGGCGCAGTCCACAAGAGGTACACGACGGGTTGGCCGAGATCTGGACCACCATGCAGGTATGCGTCGAGAACGGCTGCCGGAGCGAGGGTGTCCTGCCTGGTGGGCTGGAGTTGCGACGCCGCGCGGCGACGCTGCATCGCCAGCTCTCGGGCGCGGCCACCGAGGGCGGCGTCGATCCGCTGACCGCGCTCGATTGGGTCGGACTCTATGCGCTGGCGGTCAACGAGGAGAACGCCTCGGGCGGGCGGGTGGTCACCGCGCCGACCAACGGTGCCGCCGGCATCGTTCCGGCCGTGCTCCATTACTACGCCCGCTGGATTCCAGGTGCCGACGGGCAGGGCGTGGAGCGTTTCCTGCTGGTTGCGGCTGCCATCGGCAGTCTCTACAAGGAGAACGCCTCGCTGAGCGGCGCCGAGGTCGGCTGCCAGGGCGAGGTCGGCGTGGCCTGCTCGATGGCGGCCGGCGCGCTGGCCGAGGTGCTCGGCGGCACGCCGCGGCAGGTCGAGAATGCCGCCGAGATCGGCATGGAGCACAACCTCGGCCTGACCTGCGATCCGGTCGGTGGCCTGGTGCAGGTGCCGTGCATCGAGCGCAACGCCATGGGTGCGGTCAAGGCGATCACCGCAGCGCGCATGGCGCTGCGTGGTGACGGTGAGCACCTCGTCTCTTTGGACCGGGTGATCCGCACCATGCGCGACACGGGGCGGGACATGGCGTCCAAGTACAAGGAGACCGCGCTAGGGGGGCTCGCGGTGACGACCCTCGACGTTCCGGTCAACGTCGTGGAATGTTGACCCCGGCCAAGCAGACGGCGCGCAGGTGCCTCGTTCTGTCGCTGTCTGCGGGGGACATCGCCTGCAGCAGCGTGATCGGCTGGCAGTAGGCGTCGTTCAGTAGCGCGCCAGTGACAGCCCGTCGAGATCGATCGACGGCGACCCGCCGTCGATCACCTCGGCCAGCAGCTTCGCCGACCCCGCGGCCATGGTCCAGCCGAGGGTGCCGTGCCCGGTGTTGAGGTAGAGGTTTTCGATCGGCGTCGCGCCGATCACCGGTGGCCCATCGGGCGTCATCGGCCGCAGCCCGGTCCAGTACTCCGCCCGTTTCGGGTCGCCCGCTTTCGGGAACAGCGCCAGCAGGCCGTCGAGCACCGCACGGGCGCGCGTGTCGTTCATGCGCGTGTCGTGGCCGGTGATCTCGGCCGTGCCGGCCGCGCGCAGCCGGTCACCGAGTCGGCTGATGACGATCTTGCGCACCTCGTCGGTCAGGCTGACCTCGGGTGCGGCCGTGGGATTCGAGATCGGCAGCGTCACCGAGTAGCCCTTGACCGGGTAGACGGGCAGTTCCACCCCGAGCGGCTTGACCAGGGCGGTGCTGTAACTGCCGGCGCAGAGCACCACGGCATCGGCCCTGAGAAGTCCCTTGCTGGTCGAGATGCCGGCGACGCGTGTGCCCTCCTGTTTCAGGCCCCTGACGTCGACGTCGTAGTAGAAGGTGACCCCGCGTCGCTGGGCGTCGGCGGCGAGTTGCGACGTGAACAGGTAGGCGTCGCCCGACTGGTCATCCGGCGAGTAGATGCCACCGACGATGCCCTCGGCATACTGCAGCGACGGCTCGACCCGGATCACCTCCTCGCCGAGCAGGATCTCCTGGCGCACGTCGCGGTCGGCGAGGAACGCGGCGGTCTCCCGTCCGTGCGCGAACGCCTTCTCGTCGGTGAACACGCACAGGATGCCCTTCTCGAGGTGCTCGTTGTGGATGCCGGCCTCCTCGCGGATGCGGCCGAGTTGCCCGCGGCTGAACAGCGCGAGGCGCAGGCTGTGGCCGGCGTTGCGCAGGTGCCGCGAGGGGAGGCATTCGCGCAGGAAGCGCAGGCTCCAGGCCATCTGCTCGCGGTCGGCACGCCAGCGGACCTTGAGCGGTGCGTCGGCACGGCCGAGCCAGCGCAGCATCTGGCCGGGCACGGCGGGTGATGACCAGGGCAGGGCGTGGCTGGTCGAGATCTGGCCGCCGTTGGCGAAGCTGGTCTCCAGGCCCGGGCCCTCGCGGCGTTCGAGCACGCTGACCCGGTGCCCGTCACGGGCCAGTTGCCAGGCGGTGGTGACGCCGACCACGCCGGCCCCGATGACGACGATCTCCATGCGGCCTATCCCAAGTTGCTCGAGCGGCTACTCCGGGGCCTCGTCGAGGCGCCCGAGACTGAAGAAGCAACCGCAACTCCAGACCCCGAAGTCTATGCCATCGTTCGCCGCGCGAGCGTGACCCAGTTCCGCCAATTCGAAATAGACCGCACGCGAGACCAGTGCGTCGAGCCGGTCGCGGACACGCAGGTAGGGGGCCGGTTCGCCGTCGTCGGCGGTCTCCACCCGCAGCGGGTGCGCGGCGTCCGCGGTGACCCGGTCGCCGACGTTGGTGACGAACGTCAGGCGCCGCGACTCGCCCTCGCCATCGACCTCGAGGCCGACGGCGAGGAACGGTGCGTCGTCGACGCGGATGCGCACCTTCTCGACCGGGGTCACGAGGTAGAAATCGCCATCCGGATCGCGACGCAGCACGGTCGAGAAGAGCCGGACCAGGGCCTGGCGCCCGATCGGCGTGCCGAGGTAATGCCAGCTCCCGTCGCGGGCGATGCGCAGGTCCATGTCGCCGCAGAACGGTGGATCCCAGTCGTTGACCGGCGGCAGGCCGTCGCGCGGCTTTATCAGCTGCTCGGCGAGGGCGTTGGGATCGGGTGGGCGGGTCACGCGGTCGCTCGGGGTCGCGGGCTGGGTTAGCATGTGCGCCGCCGTGCGGGCGCGGCGTTCCACGCGGAGGATACCCCAGTTGACCATCGACCGTTTCTCGCTCAGTGGGCGCGTGGCCCTGGTCAGCGGTGCCTCCAGCGGCCTCGGCGCGCGCTTCGCCCGGGTGCTGGCCGAGGCCGGTGCCGCGGTGGTGCTCGGCGCGCGCCGCGGCGAGCGCATCGAGGCGCTCGCGGCCGAGATCAGCGCGCAGGGCGGCCGGGCGCTGGCCACGCCGCTCGACGTCACCGACGACGCGTCGGTCGCCGCGGCGTTCGCTGCCGCCGAGGCCTCGTTCGGCACGGTCGACCTCGCGGTCTGCAATGCCGGCATCGGCATCACCGCGTCGATCCTCGACAGCGGGACCGACGACTGGGACGACGTGCTCGAGGTCAACCTCCACGGTGTGCGCCGCGTGGCCCGCGAGTGTGCACGGCGCCTGGTCGCGGCCGGCAAGCCGGGCAGCATCGTCAATGTCGCCTCGGTGCTCGGCCTGCTCGCCCAGGCCAACCACGCCGGTTACGCGGCCTCCAAGGCGGCGGTGATCCAGCTGACCCGGACCATGGCGCTCGATCTCGCCCGCCATGGCATCCGCGTCAACGCACTGGCCCCTGGCTATGTCGCGACCGAGATCAATGCCGAATTCTTCGCCAGCGAGGCGGGCCAGCGCTACGTCAAGCGGCTTCCGGCCCGGCGCCTGGGCAGGCCCGAGGAGCTGGACGGTCCGCTGCTGCTGCTCGCCAGCGACGCCGGCAGCTACGTCAACGGCACGGTGTTGGTGGTCGACGGCGCACACACCGCGAAGCTCAGCTGATGGCGGAGCTCTACCTCGTGCGTCACGGTCAGGCCTCGCTCGGCAGTGCGGACTACGACCGCCTGACCGAAACCGGGGTGCGCCAGTCACGCTGGCTCGGCGAATACTACGCCGAGCGCGAACTCACCTTCGATGCCGTGTTTACCGGCAGCCAGCGACGCCACACCGAGACCCTCGAGGCGCTGGCCGAGGCCTTGCCCGGCACGCCGGAACCACGTGCACATGCAGGCCTCGACGAGTACGACTTCGGTGCCCTGATCCGCGCGACGACCGGGGCGGCGACGCTGCAGGAGGCGATCGCGCAGAGCCCACAGGGTGACCGCCGCGCGATCTACGCGCTGCTGCGTGGGGCGCTCGAGGCCTGGGCCTCGGGGCGTATCGACGCCGCCGTCCCCGAGAGCTGGGCGGCTTTCGGCCAACGGGTCAGTTCGGCACTCGCCGAGGTGTCGGCTACGGCCGGCCGGGGTCAGCGGGTGCTGGTGGTCTGCTCCGGCGGACCGATCTCGCGACTGCTCGGCCTCGCGCTGGAGCTTGCCGATCGCACCACCATCGGCCTCAACCTGCAGTTGCAGAACAGCGCTTTCGCGCACCTTTACCACGATGGCGGGATCTACCAACTCGCCAGCTTCAACAGCCTGCCGCACCTGGATCGCCCAGAGAGGCGCGCGGCGATGTCACATATCTAGGGAGCGGGATTATGGAGTTCGAACATTCACCGAAGGTGCGCGGCCTGATGGAACGCGTCGCGGCGTTCATGGACGCGCACGTCTACCCGGCCGAGCAGGCCTACTTCGACTTCGTCGAGCAGGCCGACGATCGCTGGACCATCCCACCGGTGATGGAGGAGCTGAAGGAGAAGGCCAAGGCCGAGGGGCTATGGAATCTGTTCCTCGCCGAGTTCGAGGACTTCGGCTACGGCCTCTCCAACCTCGAATACGCCCCGCTCGCCGAGATCATGGGCCGTTCGCTGATCGGTGCCGAGGCGTTCAACTGCAACGCCCCCGACACCGGCAACATGGAGGTGCTGGCGCGCTTCGGCACCCCGGAGCAGCAGGAGCGCTGGTTGAAACCGCTGCTGGCCGGCGAGATCCGTTCGGCGTTCGCGATGACCGAGCCCGGCGTCGCGTCGTCCGACGCGACCAACATCAAGTGCTCGATCACCCGCGACGGCAACGACTATGTGATCAGCGGGCGCAAGTGGTGGACCACGGGTGCGCCCGACCCGCGCTGCAAGATCCTCATCGTCATGGGCAAGACCGATCCCGACGCCGACCGCCACCGCCAGCAGTCGCAGGTGCTGGTGCCGCTGGATGCCGAAGGCGTGAAGTTGCTGCGACCGCTGACCGTCTACGGTTACGACGACGCGCCACACGGCCACGCCGAACTGGTGCTCGACAACGTGCGCGTGCCGGTGACGAACCTGATCGGTGCCGAGGGCGACGGCTTCGCGATCGCCCAGGCGCGCCTCGGTCCGGGCCGCATCCACCACTGCATGCGCCTGATCGGCTGCGCGCAGCGTGCGCTGGAGATGATGTGCCGGCGCACCGAGGGACGCGTCGCGTTCGGGCGCAAGCTGAGCGAGCAGGGGTCGGTGCGCGAGGATGTCGCCAACTCCGCGTGCGAGATCGAGCAGGCACGGCTGCTGACGCTCAAGGCGGCCGACAAGATGGACCGCAACAGCTACAAGGACGCGCGCGACATGATCGCGATGATCAAGATCGTCGCCCCGTTGATGGCGCAGCGGGTCATCGACCGCGCGATCCAGGCGCACGGTGGCGCGGGTCTCAGCGAGGACTTCTTCCTGGCCCGCGCGTTCAGCTACGCGCGCTACTGCCGGATCGCCGACGGTCCTGACCAGGTGCACATGGCCGCGCTCGGCAAGCAGCTGATCCGGCGCCACAACGGGCAGGCCGAGTGAACGAGACTGTTCAGGACCTCGACACGGCGCGTCTCGCGAGCTACCTCGAGGCGCACGTTCCGGGCTTCCGCGGCCCGCTGACCGCCGAGAAGTTCGCCGGCGGCCAGTCGAATCCGACCTTCCGCATCGAGGCGGCCTCGGGTCGCTACGTGCTGCGCCGCAAGCCGCCGGGCGAACTGCTGAAGTCGGCGCATGCGGTCGACCGTGAGTTCCGCGTGCTCGAAGCGCTGCATGGCGGGACGGTCCCGGTCGCGCGACCGTTCCACCTGTGTACCGACGACGACGTCATCGGCAGCTGGTTCTACCTGATGGACCATGTCGACGGCCGCATCTTCTGGAACCCCGCGCTGCCCGAGTTCGACCACGCCGGACGCGGCGCGATCTACGATGAGATGAACCGTGTGCTCGCCGCGCTGCACGCGGTCGACGTCGACGCCGTCGGACTCGCGGACTACGGGCGACCCGGCAACTACTTCGAACGCCAGGTGGGGCGCTGGACCAAGCAGTACCGTGCCTCCGAGACCGGGCGTATCGAGGCCATGGAGCGGCTGATGGCGTGGCTGCCGGACGCCACGCCCCCCGACGACGGTCGCGTCGGCCTGATCCACGGCGACTACCGGCTGGACAACCTGATCTTCGCGCCCGATCGGCCCCAGATCCTCGCGGTGGTCGACTGGGAGCTCTCGACCCTGGGCCACCCGTTCGCCGACCTTGCCTACCAGTGCATGCAGCTGCGCCTGCCGAGTGACCTCAAGGTGCTCGCCGGTCTCGGTGGCGTCGATCGCGCCGCGCTCGGCATCCCCGCGGAATCCGCTTACGTCACCGCCTACTGCCAACGCCTGGGGCTCGACGTCATCCCGCACTGGGGCTTCTACCTCGCGTTCAGCTTCTTCCGTTTCGCCGCGATTCTGCAGGGCATCCAGAAGCGGGCGCTCGACGGCAATGCTTCGAGTGCGCTCGCGTTCGATTACGGCGCCCTCGCGCCGCTGCTGGCGGAGATGGGCTGGGCGGTGGTCGAGGAGGTGGGCTGAGCCGGGTACCGGTGCTGCATCAGAGGCCTACGCACCCCGACTTGGCCACGTCTGCTGTGGGTCGGACTTCAGTCCGACATCGAGGTGGCGGCCACTGGCAATGCAGTCGGACTGAAGTCCGACCCACAAACAAAAACACACCTGGTCGTCATCACTGAATAGGCTGTGCACCCGGAAGGCCGACGACATTTGGGACCTGTTCGATAATGAAACCATGACGATCCGAACCGTTCTGCGCATGGGCGACCCACGTCTGCGGCTGATCGCGGCGCCGGTACCCGCGTTCGATACGCCCGAGCTGCACGCGCTGGTCACCGACCTCTGGGAGACCATGGCCGCCGAGTCGGGCGCGGGGCTCGCCGCGCCTCAGATCGGCGTGCCGCTGCGCGTGGTGGTGTTCGGCTACCAGGAGAACCCGCGCTATCCCGACGCGCCGCCGGTGCCGGAGACGGCGCTGGTCAACCCGGTCATCGAGCCGCTCGACCAGATCATGGACGACGGCTGGGAGGGGTGCCTGAGCGTGCCGGGTCTGCGTGGTCTGGTCCCGCGTTACACGCGCATCCGCTACTCCGGTCGCGACCCATACGGCCGCGAGATCGTGCGCGAGGTCGATGGCTTCCACGCGCGCGTGGTGCAGCACGAGTGCGATCACCTCGACGGCATCCTCTACCCGCAGCGCATGACCGACCTGGCGCGCCTCGGTTTCATCGAGGAGCTGGTCGCATCCGGGACGCTGGACACGCCGCTGCCGTGCGAGGATGCGCGCGACCCGTGACGGCACCGCGCACCGCCGGTTCGCGCATCCTGCTGCTCGGCACCGACGCGCCGTTCTCGTCTGCGGTCTTCAGTGGTCTGGTGCGTGCTGGCATCGATGTCATCGCGGTCGGGGTGGATGGCGAGCACCCGTTCGCGCCGCTGTTCAGCGCGTCGACCCACGGCCACCGCGAGACGCTCGCGTCGCTGGCCAGGACTCAGGGACTGCCGTTTCGGGCGCTGCCCGCGGTCGCTACGCCCGACGTCCGCGACTGGATCCTCGGCCATGCACCGGACTTCATCCTCGTCGCCTGCTTCTCCCAGCTGCTTCCGGAAGCGGTGTGCGCCTGCGCACGGCGCGACTGCCTGAACCTGCACCCGTCGCTGCTGCCGCGCTACCGCGGTTCCGCGCCGCTGTTCTGGCAGTTGCGCGCCCGGGAGCAGGAGAGCGGCATCACGCTACATAGGGTGAGTCCCGACGTCGACGCCGGTCCGATCGTTGGCCAGGCGCGAGTGGAGCTGGCTGGCGGGTTGGATGGTGCCGCGCTCGAGGAGCGATTCGCCGCGGCCGGCGTGGGGCTGTTCCAGGCGATGCTCGCCGCACCGAGTGCGGTTGGGCGCCCACAGGTCGAGGCGGAGGCGAACTGGCAGCCGCTTCCCCTGGCGGAGGATTTTCGTATCGATCCAGGTTGGAGCGCCCGGCACGCATTCGAATTCATGCGCGGCACGGCGCACTGGGGCCAGCCCTACCCGGTCACGCTCGAGGGCCGTGAGTTCCTGTTGCGCGAGGCGCTCGAATGCGAGCCGGAGGCTGCGTTGCCTGCCGCCTTCGTTCAGTCGGGCAGTGCGATCCGGTTCCGTTGCGCGGCGGGCGTGCTGCACGCCAGCCTGGCGTGAGCGAGGTGTAAGTGCTTTACCTTCTGTATCGCGGCCAGGGGACCGCTCCTGCGTAGACCTGTGTTTGT
>CBDTVS010000049.1:0-8461 GCA_965364245.1 uncultured Gammaproteobacteria bacterium
TGCTGGTCACCGTCGAGTACGCGCAGCACGAGATGGACGGCCCGCCGTTCGCCGTCCACCAGCCAGAGGTGGAGGGCCTGTTCGAAGCGTGGCAGCCGCGCCTGCTGAGCCGCCACGATATCCTCGCCGACGCCCCGCGCTTTCGCGACAAGGGGGTGACCGGCATGCACGACGCGATCTATCAGTTGACCACCCCCGGAGTGGCATGAGCCGCCGGCATCAGGAGCAGAGACCATGAGCCACGACGTCCCGAGCCACTTTCCCCTGCCGCAGCTGGCCGAACTGCCCGACGACGTGCGCGAGCGCATCGAGAGCGTGCAGGCGAAGGCGGGCTTCATCCCCAACGTGTTCGCGGTGCTCGCCGCGCGCCCCGACGAGTTCCGCGCCTTCTTCGCCTACCACGATGCGCTGATGGAGAAGGAGGGCGGGCTGAGCAAGGCCGAGCGCGAGATGATCGTCGTCGCCACCAGTGCCGCCAACGACTGCGAGTACTGCGTGATCGCCCACGGTGCGCTGGTGCGCATCTACTCCAAGCGGCCGAAGCTCGCCGACCAGCTCGCCACCAACTACCGCACCGCCGAGCTCAGCGAACGCGAGCGGGCGCTGCTCGATTTCGCCGTGCAGGTCGCGGTCGACCCGGGCAGCGTCGAGGCCGTCGACATAGACGAGATGCGCGGCGCGGGCTTCAGCGACGACGAGATCTGGGACATCGGCGCGATCAGCGCCTTCTTCGGCATGTCCAACCGTCTCGCCGCGGTGACCGGCATGCGCGCCAACGACGAGTTCTACCTGCTCGGTCGGCTGCCGCGGGAGAAGAAGTGAGCGAGCCCGCGATGCGCCTGCAGGGGCCGGACGACGCCCCGCTCAGACCCGAGATCGAGCTGCTCGGCGAGGTCCTGCCGTTCGACGGCGCGCGGCTGCTCGAGCTCGGCTGCGGCGCGGCCGCGATGACCCGGCTGATCGCCGACCGCTACCCGGTGGCATCGATCGTCGCCACCGAGGTCGACGCGAAACAGCACGCGAAGAACCTCGCCGGCGAGCCGATACCGAAGGTCACCTTCGTCGCCGGGGGTGCCGAGCGTATCGACGCGCCGGACGCGAGCTTCGATGTGGTGCTGATGTTCAAATCACTGCACCACGTGCCCGGGGAGTTGCTCGATCCGGCCCTGACCGAGATCGCGCGCGTGTTGCGGCCAGGAGGCCTGGCCTGGATCTCCGAGCCGGTCTACGCGGGGCCGTACAACGACATCATGAAGCTGTTCCACGACGAGCGCGTGGTTCGTGAGCAGGCTTTTGCCGCGCTTAACCGCGCCGTCGATTCGGGCCGCCTGGAACTGGCGCGCGAACTGTTCTTCCGCGCGCCGGTGAAGTTCGCCGACTTCGCCGAATTCGATCGCCGCATGCTGCAGGTGACGCACACCGAGCACCGCCTGGACGAGGCACTGCGCGCCAGGGTGCAGGCGGCCTTCGAGGCGCACCTCGGGCCCGAAGGCGCCCGCTTCGCGCAGCCGATGCGCGTCGACCTGCTGCGCAGGCCCGGCTAGCTAGAGGCCGAGCGGTCCGAGATCCAGCCGCCCGTCGCGTAGCGCCGGGCACCAGTAGCTGGCTCCGGTCAGCGGCCGGGTGAAGCGGAACAGTGCGTCGGTGATGCCATCCTCGAGGCCGGCCATGCGTCGCATCAGTGCCTCGAAGGCGTCGAGCGAATGACCGAAGGCGACGAACACCAGCCCCGCGTTGACGCCGTCGCTCCACGGCATCGAGCGACGCAGCACGAAGGCCTCGGGCTCGAAGCTCTCCTGCGCGGTGCGCTTGACGTGGGCTGACGGCGGCGCGTCGAATTCCTCGTTACTCTCGCGGTGACGCCCGATGACCTCGTCCTGTGTGTTCGGGTCCATGGCGTCGAAGGCGTCGAGGTCGTGCAGCCACTGCTGGACGGCGACGAAACCCGAACCGTGCAGCGCGTCGGCGCCCTCGGTCACGGTCGCCGCGGCGACGGCCGCGTCGCCCTCCGGGTTTTCGGTGCCGTCCTCGTAGCCGGTCAGGTCCCGGCAATCGGCATGGGTGAACGCCTCGATCACGTTGTCGAGGTCGAAGCCCGGCGCGAGCAGGGTCTCCAGGGCGCGGGTGCGGTGCAGCAGCTCGCCGCGGTCGTCACCACGCAGCCAGAGCCAGAGGGCGCCATGCGTGGCCGGCACCTCGATGCCGGGACCCGTCAGGCTCGCGAACGGACGCAGGCCCGGAATGGTGGTGCCGAGCGCGGCGGCCAGGGCCGGCCCGATGCCGACCACGCCGTGGTCGGGGTCGAAATCGTCACGCAGCATGCGCAACGCGGCGGTGGGATCACCGTCAGGCGCGAGCGTGAACTCCAGGTAGCGTGCGTGGGGCGGGGGTTCGGCAAGGATGCCGGGTTGCGGCAGGGGCATGTGTGAATCTCCTGGGGTGCGCTCACAGTTCCTGAGCGCGTTCGCGCAGCACGAATTTCTGCACCTTGCCGGTCGAGGTCTTCGGCAGCGGGCCGAACACCACGCTCTTCGGCGCCTTGAAGTGGGCCATGTGGTCGCGGCAGAAGGCGATGATCTCGTCCGCACTGGCCGCCGCGTCATCGCGCAGCGTGACGAATGCGCACGGCGTCTCGCCCCACTTGGCGTCGGGACGGGCAACCACGGCCGCCTCGAGCACCGCGGGGTGGCGGTAGAGCACGCCCTCGATCTCGACGCTGGAGATGTTCTCGCCACCCGAGATGATGATGTCCTTCGAGCGGTCCTTGATCTGCAGGTAGCCGTCGGGGTGGAGCACCGCGAGGTCGCCGCTGTGGAACCAGCCGCCGGCGAAGGCCGCCTCGCTCGCGGAGGGGTTCTTCAGGTAACCGCGCATGACGATGTTGCCGCGGAAGAAGACCTCGCCAAGGGTCTCGCCGTCGGCCGGGACCGGTTCGAGGGTGTCGGGATTGGCGACCATCACCCCGTCGAGCACCGGGTAGCGCACCCCCTGGCGTGAATTGATCTCGGCGCGTTCGCCTGTACTCAGGGCATCCCACTCGCCGTGCCATTCGCAGGTGACGGCAGGACCGTAGGTCTCGGTCAGGCCGTAGACGTGGGTCACGCGGAAGCCCATGGCGTCCATCTTCTCGAGGATCGACGCCGGCGGCGGCGCGGCGGCGGTCATCACGTTGACTTGGTGGTCGATGCCGGCCTTCTGCTCGTCCGGGGCGCTGGCCAGCATGTTGAGCACGATCGGTGCGCCGCAGAAGTGGCTGACCTGCTCATCGCGGATCAGGTCGAAGATCAGGTCCGCCCTGACCTGGCGCAGGCAGACGCTGGTGCCGGCGACCGCGGCGATCGTCCACGGGAAGCACCAGCCGTTGCAGTGGAACATCGGCAGCGTCCACAGGTAGACGGGGTGACGGCGCATGTCCCAGGCGAGCACGTTGCCGAGCGCGTTGAGGTAGGCGCCACGGTGGTGATAGACCACGCCCTTCGGATTACCCGTGGTGCCGGAGGTGTAGTTCAGCGCGATGGCGTCCCACTCGTCGGCGGGGCGCTGCCAGGCGTAATCGGGATCACCGGTGGCGAGCAACTCTTCGTAGTCGATCTCGCCGATCGTGCGGCCACCATCGAACGCGGGGTCGTCGATGTCGACGACCAGCGGCCGGCTCGCCTGCATGCCGACGGCGCGCTCGACGGCGTCGGCAAACTCGCGGTCACAGATCACCACCTTGGCCTCGGCGTGTTGCAGGATGAAGCCGATCGCTGCGGCGTCGAGGCGGATGTTGATGGCGTTGAGCACCGCACCGCACATCGGGACGCCGAAGTGGGCCTCGAAGTGTTCCGGGGTGTTGGCCGCGACGACCGCGACCGTATCGCCATGCCCGATGCCGCGTGCGGCGAGCGCCGAGGCCAGGCGTCGGCAGCGGGCGTAGGTCTCGGCCCAGGTGCGGCGCACCGTGCCGTGCACGACGGCGGGGCGGTCCGGGAAGATCGTCGCGCTGCGCTCGAGGAAGCCGAGCGGGGTCAGGGCGACGTGGTTCGCGGCGTTGCGGTCGAGTCCGAGAACGTAGGGGTTGCTGCTCATCGCTGCTGCCATCCCTTGGCCAGTGGTCACAGCGGGGGAGTTTCGGACACTGCTCGCGCAGATGCAACGCGCTCGCGGTGCGTCCTCAGGGGCGCGGGGTTGGGGTGCCGGATGGGGAAGGCGGAGAGGGGAGGCGAGGCCTATCCTAGCCGGAGACCTCGTAGAGGCAGACTCGGCACTCCGAACCCTCCTGCTCGATATACGGGCTGATGCGCTCGTCGACCCGCGTCCAGGTGCCGGCCGTGACCAGCGTGTCGATCGCTTCGCGGTAGCCGTCATCGTCCCAGGCCTGGTCGCGCACCGTGAAGCAGATGCAGCCGCCCGGGCGGGTCACGCGCGTCAGTTCGGCGAAGGCGCGGGGCCCGACGTGGGCACAGGTGAAGGTGCCGACGCTGATCACCGCGTCGTAGCTGGCATCGGGCAGGGTCAGCGGGGCCATCAGGTCGCCCTGCATCAGGTCGGCATAGACGCCTTTGTCGCGCGCCTTGGCGAGCATGTCGTGCGAGTAGTCGAGGCCGTCGATCTGCGTGAAATTCCTGTCGTGCAGCAGCGCACCGACGATACCGGTTCCGCATCCCGCGTCGAGGATGCGCGTCGCGGTCCGGCCGAGTCGGGCGGTGAGCAGTTCGGTGGCGATCAGCGGCGCGACGTAGCCGAGTTCGTCGAGTAGGTCGTGGTCGTAGGCCTCGGCCCACTCCGCGTAAGCTGCGGCAAGCTCGTCCTTGTCCGCCGCGTTCAGGACCCGCTCATGGATGGCTGTGCGCGTGTTCATGCTGGTACTCCATTTGCTCTGAAACACCCCTCACGTGACGTGTCATCGCGAGTATTTCAACTGATTAATGCCTTTAAAATAGAT
This sequence comes from uncultured Gammaproteobacteria bacterium, assembly GCA_965364245.1. Taxonomy (GTDB): domain Bacteria; phylum Pseudomonadota; class Gammaproteobacteria; order QNFN01; family QNFN01; genus QNFN01. Next base: position 4,928 of record CBDTVS010000049.1, read on the forward strand.
AGCTAGGTGAACTTGTTAAACAATCCTCTTGCTCAATATATGAGCGCGCTCAGTGCGTGCAGCGCAAGTTTTCAAATGTTTCGGAATTGCTGGAATCGTGAATCATTCTACGTCGAATTATCACGGCCTGCCCGATGCTGGAGCAGGCGGGACGGAGCGGTGTCATGATGGTGCGACTGGTGGATATCGCGAAATCCCCGGGAAATAACCCACTTCATAATGACCTATGTCGTGCATGCTCGCTTGACGATGAGATTGGGCGCGCCTAAGGTAAATTACGTTTTCGCCAAAATCCCGTCGATCGCACACGCGATTTTCCCATCGCCGCCCACCGTCAGGTCGTGGCATGCGGTACGCAGCACTCCCCAAACACGATAGAAAATGACCGACCAGAACGACACGATCGTCGATTTCAAAAATATTCAGAAGACCTACGACGGCGAGACCCTCGTCGTGAAGGATTTCAACCTTGAAGTGAAGCGTGGGGAGTTCGTCACGCTCCTCGGCCCATCGGGATCTGGCAAGACTACCTGCCTGATGATGGTGGCCGGTTTCGAGACGCCCACGCACGGTGAGATCCTGCTCAACGACGTGCCGATCACCCACGTACCGCCACACAAGCGCGGTATTGGCATGGTGTTTCAGAACTACACGCTGTTCCCGCACATGACGGTCGCGGAGAACCTCGCATTCCCGCTCGAGGTGCGCAAGATCGATCGCTCGGTCATCGGCGAGAAGGTGCAGCGCGCGCTGGAGATGGTTCGGCTAGGCGAATTCGGTACCCGACGTCCGGCACAGCTCTCGGGCGGTCAGCAGCAGCGCGTCGCCCTTGCACGTGCGCTGGTGTTCGAACCCGACCTGGTGCTGATGGACGAACCCCTCGGTGCGCTCGACAAGAACCTGCGCGAGGAGATGCAGCTCGAGATCAAGCACATCCACGAGGACCTCGGCCTGTCGGTGATCTTCGTCACCCATGACCAGGCCGAGGCGCTGACCATGTCGAACCGCATCGCGGTGTTCAACGACGGGATCGTCCAGCAGTGCGCCGAACCGGACACCCTCTACGAGGAGCCCGACAACGCCTTTGTCGCCTACTTCATCGGCGAGAACAACCGCCTCAATGGCACCGTGAAGGAGATGAAGAACGGGCACTCCATCGTCCAGCTCGACAACGACGCCGGCATCGTGGAAGCCCTGACGGTCAACGTCTCGGGTGTGGGTGAGCGCACCATGCTGTCGCTGCGCCCGGAGCGTGCCATGGTCAACCCGCCCGAGGGCGAGTACACCAACCAGTTCGAGGCGACCGTGAAGGAGGTCATCTACATGGGCGATCACCTGCGCACCCGTGTTGAACTCTGCGGTCACGATGACTTCGTCATCAAGATCCCCAACAACCAGGATCATGACTCTCTGAAACGGGGGCAGAAGGTCATGGTGGGGTGGCGCGCGGACGATTGCCGCGCGCTCGATGCCTGACGCATCACACCTCGCCCAACGGGCCCTGGTGCGGCTGCTTCGATACACGTTCCCCAACCTTTCCCGGAGACGGGCATTCCCAGAGGAGAAGACATGCATAAACCACGTTTGACCACCACCACTCTCGCTGCCGCCGTCGTGATGGGCTTCGGCCTGAGCGGCGTCAGTGCCGACGCCGAAGCACAGAAGCTGACCATCGTCAGCTGGGGTGGCGCCTACAGCGCCAGCCAGCAGAAGGCCTACCACGATCCCTGGACCGCGAAGACCGGCGACGAGATCATCAACGTCGACAAAGCGCAGAACGGCCTCTCAGGCCTGCGTGCGCAGGTCCAGGCCGGCAACGTGACCTGGGACCTGGTCGACATGATCCCGCAGGATGCGATCCTCGCCTGCGACGAGGGACTGGCCGAGCCGCTCGACCACAACGCACTTCTTGCCCCGGCACCGGATGGCACGCCGCCCACCGAGGACTTCATCGCCGGCGCGCTGAGCGAGTGCTTCGTCTCGCAGATCGTCTACTCGAACATCGTCGCCTTCAACACCGAGATGTTCCCCGCCGACAAGCAGCCGAGCACCATGGTCGACGTCTTCGACCTGGAGAACTACCCCGGCAAGCGGAGAGCGCATCACATCGCGGTTTCATTCCCGAACGTCAGCGGCCTGGCCGATGGTGTGCCGCCCGATCAGGTCTATGAAGTGCTTGGGACCCCGGAGGGGGTCGACCGTGCCTTCGCGAAGATGGACACCATCAAGGATCAGGTGATCTGGTGGGAGGAGGGCGCCCAGCCGCCGCAGTTACTCGCGGACAAGGAAGTGGCCTTCGCCTCGGCCTACAACGGCCGGATCTTCAACGCGGCGGTGATGGAGAAGCAGCCCTTCGAGATCATCTGGGACGCCCAGGTCTTCGAGCTCGACGGCTGGGTGGTGCCGAAGGGCAAGCTCGAAAAGGTCAAGGACTACCTTCGCTTCGCCACCGACACGCAGCGCCTTGCCGACCAGGCCAAGTACATCTCCTACGGCCCGGCGCGTAACTCGTCGGCGAAACTGGTCTCGACCCATGCCGAGACCGGCATCGAGATGAAGCCGCACATGCCGACCTACGGTCCGAACTTCAAGAACGCGATCAAGAAGGACGACCTGTTCTGGGCCGATTACCGCGACGAACTGTTCAACCGGTTCAACTCCTGGCTGGCCCAGTAGGATCTGTCGAAGCAGGCCGGAATCGTAGCCGCTGGTTTCTCTCGGCATCAGGGCACAGGGACGTGCCGCGATCCTGCCCGATCAATATGGACGGCCATGAACGGAAGAGTCTCGACCCCATCTGGGTGTTCAGAGCAGCCACGGGCGCACACCGGCCTGACTTGGTGCAGGTGCTAGAGAGGTAGATAGATCGTGGCGAATGCGGATGCAGGTGCAGCTGTAGCATCTCAGGACAACGAGGTGCTGACCACCGCCGATGGCACACCGCTCAAGGTGAGCCTGGCGCGGGCCGTGCGCAGGAACAAGACCAAGGCCGCCCTGCTTGTGGCCCCACTGTTGCTGTTCCTGGTGATCACCTTCATCGTCCCGATCTTCGAGATGCTGACGCGCAGTGTCAGCAACCCCGAGGTCGATGCCCACCTGCCTCGTACCAGCGACGCCCTACAGCAATGGGATGGTAACGGCGTTCCCTCCGAGGAGGTCTTCGCAGCTCTGGTCGAGGACCTCAAGGACGGCCGTAAGAACCGCACGCTAGGCAAGGTGGCGACCCGCCTCAACTACGAGTATTCGGGTGCGCGCAGTACCGTGATGCGCTCCGCACGCCGTGCCGCGCGCCTGGACGAACCGCCTTATCGCGAGGCGCTGATCAAGATCGACAAGGACTGGGGCAACGAGACCCTGTGGCGGGTCATCAAGCGCGAGTCGGCGCCCTACACCGCGACCTACTATCTGGCCGCAGTGGACATGGAGTACACGCCTGACGGCGAGATCGGCATGAAGCCCGAGAATGAGCAGATCTATCTGCCACTCTTCTGGCGCACGATCTGGATGAGCATCCTGATCACCTTCTTCACCCTG
>CBDTVS010000050.1:0-8437 GCA_965364245.1 uncultured Gammaproteobacteria bacterium
CGGTGATCTGCCGCTACCTCGAGGCACTGCACCCGGAACCGCCGCTGCACGGCTCGACGCCCGAGCAGCGCGCGCTGATCGAGATGTGGGACCGGGCGATGGAGGACGACGGCTTCCGCGCCGTTGCCGAGGTGGTGCGCAACACCAGCCCGGCGTTCGCCGATCGCGCGCTCACCGGGCAGCAGCGCTACCCGCAGCTGCCCGAGCTCGCCGAGCGCGGGGCGCGCAGGACGCGTCAGTTCATGGACGACCTCGACGCGCGGCTCGGCGACTCGCCCTTCGTCGCCGGCCCTGAGTTCAGCGTTGCCGACATCACGGCCTTCGTCTGCGTCGGGTTCGCGCGCTGGGCGAGGGTGAAGCCAGAACCGCGTCATGCCCACCTGCTGCGCTGGCACGAGACGATCGCCGCCCGGCCCAGCGCCAACGCCTGAGGTCGGTAGGAACGCCACGTCCTGTTCGGCGCATGGATGGTCTAAGGTGGGGCATGCCTTCCCGGCACCAGGAGGTCCGGCCTTGAGTCGCGCATTGCCCCGTTCCCGCACGATGCTCGTGGTGCTGCTCGGCATGGCAGCGCTGCTCACCGGTTGCCAGAGCGCGGACTCCAGGCGCGCCACGCCGTTCTGGGCCGCGGACGTCGGTGATGCCGCGGCCCGTTTCGAACTCGCCAAGCGCACCCAGCCCGAACTGATCGCCTTCCTGCGCCGCCTGCCCAAGGGCGCCGACCTGCACAACCACCTCAGTGGCGCGAGTTACGGCGAGTACGTCGTTGCCAGCGCCATCGAGCAGGGGCTCAACTACGACCCCGCGACGCACGAGTTCACCGATACCCCGGCCGGGACCGACGGCGTGATCACGGCCGAGGCGCTGATCCGCGACAGCCGCCTGCTCGCGGCCTACTACGACGCCTCCAGCATGCGCGGCTGGTACCCGGCGACGATGAACGGCCACGACCACTTCTTCGCCACCTTCGACCACCTGCGTTCGGGACGCCGCGGCAAGGCCGAGATGCTCGCCGAGGTGGTGGCGCGCAACGCCTGGCAGAACGTCGTCTACCTGGAACTGATGACCTCGCCGTACCCGAAGTCGGTGCGCAAGGCGCTCGGCGCCGCGCTGACTGGGTTCGACCCGGGCGACCTCGACGCCGCCTGGGCGCAGGTGCGCGACGTGGTCGACGACCCGGCGCATGCGGCCGCCACGACCGACTATCTCGACGGTCTGGAGCGCACCGCCGATCGTATCCTGCGCGAGCGGCACGAGCTGACCATCCTGGGCGAGGACCCCGACGTGGTGGTGCGCTACATGCCCCAGTTGCTGCGCAAGCTGGCGCTGGAGCGTTTCTTCGTCGATGCCGTCGCGGCGATGATGGCGATCCGCGACGAGCCGCGCGTGGTCTCGCTGAACATGGTCCAACCGGAGGACGCGCAGGCATCGCGAAAACTGTTCGCCGACCAGATGCGCATCCTCGAGTTCCTGTCCGGGAAGCTGGGCAAACCGCCGATCACCTTGCACGCCGGGGAGCTGGTGCTCCGCGAGTCACCGGTCGAACCGATGCGCGACCGCATCAGCCGCTCGGTGACCCAGGGCCAGGCGCGACGCATCGGCCACGGCATCTCGATCGCCTGGGAGGATGACGTCGTCGGCGCCCTCGAGACCCTGCGCAAGCGCGGGGTCATGGTCGAGATCTGCCTGTCGAGCAACGAGGGCATTCTCGGCGTCGCGGGCGATGCCCATCCGTTCATGCTCTACCACCGCGCGGGGGTGCCGGTCAGCCTCAACACCGACGACGAGGCGATCAGCCGCAGCAACCTGACCATGGAGTTCGTGCTCGCGGCCAGACGTTACGACCTGCGTTACGTTGAACTGCTTGAACTGGCGCGCAACAGCCTCGAGTACGCCTTCATGCCGGGGGAAGGGCTCTATCTCGAGCGCGACTACGCACGGCTGCGCCCGGGTTTCGAAGGGGTCCGGCAGGCCGAGTGGGATCCGACGCCGGAGGCGCGCGCGGCGCTGCAGGCCGATCTCAAGCTGCGCCTGCAGGTGCGCCTGGAGCGGCAGATTGTCGCGTTCGAACGCAGCCTCGCGAACGGCTTCCGTGCCCGCCGCTGAAACGACCGGGAGCGCGGTTGGCGGGCGTCGTCTATTCGACGTTGTACTGCAGCGCGAAGCAGCGTCCCTGCTCGGCCTTGGCTGCGTCGAGGTAGCCGCCGTTGCGTAGTGCCTTGTACGCGAGGTTGCCGACCGAGTGCTCGCCGCTGCGCTGGAAGCCCTGCTTGGCGCGGTAATCCTTGAGCGTTCGCCGGTAGCGCTTGAACTCCCGGCAGTCGAAGCTTTCCGGTACGGCGTCGAAGCGGCTGCGCAGGGTCTCGAACTCCCCGGCGTAACGACTCACGTCGGCCAGCACCTCGTCACGTGAGACGACGTTGGTGGGCGGCCGTGGCCGCTTGATCCAGCGGTCCTCGCGCAGCGAATAGACACCGTCGGAGCCCTCGGGGGAGCGCTGGTCGAGGATGAACAGCTCGACGTCGTGGCCGCGCACGCGCAGGTCGTAGTCGGCGTTCCAGTCGTCGGAGCGGGCGTTGAACAGCTGGAACAGCAGCTTCAGATCGTCGGTGATCGGGCTGCCGTCGACCGAGACGTGCACGTCGATGTCGGATTTGGGGTGGTAGAGGTAGCCGGCCATGCTGCCGGCGAAGACGATCTCCTTGACCTCGAGTTCGCCGAACCCGGTGTCGAGCAGGAACAGCTCGGCCATCTTCAGCAGCCGTTCGCGCACCAGCGGGTCGAGCTTGCCATCCTGCCAGAGCGCCGGGTGCAGGGTGTCGCGCGCCTGCACCTCGTCGACCAGCACCTGCAGGCGGGCGTCGTCGGCGAGGGGTCGCGTGTCGTGCGCGCCGCGCTGTGCCGCGCATCCCGCGAGCATCAGCAGGCACAGCGGCAGGACCAGCCTGATGAGGAGTGGGCGTTCGCGATAGATCGGCATCGTGACCTCCTAGAGTTTCAGCTCGGGCATGTCCATGTCCGGGGCCTGGATCGGTTTGCCCTTGTGCGCCTCGATGACCTGTTGGCCGAAATAGCGCAGCTTGCGGGTCAGCACCCGGATCACCCCGCGGGCCGCCCCGGGATTCGCGTCGAGAATGTCCTCGAACTTCTCGCGCTCGATCTTGATCGCCACCACCTCGTCGGTCGCGGTGGTCGTCACCGCGTACGGCATGCCGTCGAGGATCGCGACGTCGCCGAGGATCGATTCGCTGCCGAGTGTGACGATGTGCTTGCCGGCGATGCTCGCCTCGACGGTCCCGTTGACCACCAGGAACATGGCATGCGCCGGCTTGCCCTCCTCGAAGATGGTGTCACCGGGGGCGTACGCCATCTCGTCGAGAGCCTGGGCCACCTGCCAGAGCTCATCGACCGAGAAGCTCTCGAACAGGGGGATCTTGTGCAGGAACAGGATGCGTTCGACGGTGGGGATCATGCGGGCCTCGGGGCGTCGGTGCCGGTCGGCTGGTTGAGGAGGTCGCTGACGAGCTGGCGGATCGATGCCACCGGGTCGTCGCGCAGCGGTTCGAGGAGGCGCCGGCGCTCCGTGGCCTCCTCGATGTTCCACGCGGCCAACGCGGCGGTCTCGCGCACCACGGCGTGCTCGGAGCTGAGGTGCACGCGCACCTTCTCGCGCAGGCGCTGCAGCTGGGCGTCGGCAGTGGTCCAGAGCGCCGCGGTCGAGCGCCATGGGTCGGCGTGGCGCAGCCAGCGCTCGATGCGTTCTTCGGCGCTGCGCCGGGTGACCTGGACCTGGCTGCCAGCAGCGTTCAGCGAGGCCGCCGGGCTTTCGGCCTCGATCAGCGGCACCACCAGCGCGCGGTCCTCGCGTTCCAGCGCCTGGTTGATGACCTCGATCGCGGTGTCGAGCTTCTTGCGGTCCTCGCTGTCGAGACAGCTGACCGCGAGGTCGATGACGTCCGCGGGGTAGGTCAGGCCCAGGACCGTGAACAGCGTCTCGAGAACCCGCCGCAGGCGGCGACGCAGCACCAGCGCCGCCAGCGCGACGTGGTCGTGCAACGGGCTCTCCTCGAAATCGGCCAACACCGCGGTGATCTGGTAGGCGTCGTCGTAGAGCAGTTGCAGTGCGCCTTCGACCCGCTTGCGTGGCAGTGGTGCGTCGAGTCCGCGCACGATCCGCGACGCGGCACGGGCGGCTTCGAGTGGCACCGTCTCGAGCGGCCGCTGGAGCCGTTCGAGCAGCGCCTCGAGCGCGGCCTCGCCACCGATGCGGCCGAGGATCTGGGCGACCTGGCGCCGCACGCGGATCGGCAGCCCGGTGTCGAGCAGCAGCTCGCGCAGCTGCGGCACGATGCCGGCATCGGCCTGGCCGAGCGCGACCAGCTCCATCGAATGCAGCCGGTCCTCGCGCAGGCGCTTGAGCAGTTCGCCCCAGACCCCCGGGCAGTTCACCGCGGCAGCGGCCAGCGCGGCGCGGCAGCAGACCTCGGGGGCCGGGTCCTCGAGCGCCCTGAGTACGGTGGTGGTGCAGGTCTGGGCCTTCTGGCTCATCACCGCGTCGAGTGCGGCGAGCCGCTCCTCGGGTTTCGTCGAGGCGGCCAGCTGGTCCAGCGTTGCGTTGCCGAGGCGACGCTCCTCCTCGCGCTCGCTGGCCAGGAAGTAGGCGAGGGCGACCACGCGCACCGGCAGATCGTGATCCTTCAGGTAGGGCCGCACGTGATCGAGGCTGTCGGGCCGATCGAGCTTGAACAGCGCGTTCGCGGCCTTGGCGCGCACGCCGGGGTCGGCATCCCCTGAAACCATGTCCCGCAGCAGGGGTACCTGGTCCGGTCCGCCCATGTCGCCGATAAAACCTGCGGCTGCGGCGCGCACGCGCGCCGCGTCGTGTCCGGCCAGGCGCACCACCTCGGGCACCAGGTCGACCCCTTTGATGCGCCGGGCGATGGCCAGGCTGTTGGCGACGCGCTCCGGATCCTCGGCGGCGAACTGCGCGCGCACCTGCCCGATCGCCTCGGCATCGGTGATCTCGATCTGGTCGGTATGGAACTGGATGCGGTTGCGTGCGAGCAGGTTGAGCAGCGACATCATGTAGCGGCGCTCGGCGGTCACCGACAGCACGATCCAGACCAGCGCCATGGCCCCGGTCAGCCAGCCAACCGCCGCGTCGTTCATCCCGGCACCCTGGGTTACGAAGATCAACAGCACGCCGGCGAGGATGAAGGTCGCCGGGCGCACGATGGCGTTGGAGAGCGTACGTGCGGTCTTCTGCAGGTATTCGGGTAGCGCCATGAACAGCATCTGGTTGGTCGAACCGTAGAGGCTGAACTTGAGAACCTTGTCGCCGGAGCGCGACAGCGTTGCGGCGGCGAAGTAGCTGCCGATGCCGAGCACGATGCCCAGCGCGCCGGTCAGGATCACCGCCGGCAGCAGCGCCAGGGTCATCGCGATGCCGAAGCGCTCCAGCACCCGCGAGGCCATGCCGAACTGAAGCACCAGCGCGAGCACCGAGACGACGATCTGCAGCTGCCCGTAGAAGGTGCTCAGGCGGTCCTTGTCGAGCGCGCCGTCGAGGGTGAAATGCGCCTGGCTGAAGACCTTGAACTGGTAGTCGACCAGCATGCTGGTCAGGGTCGCCACCGCGGTCATCGCCAGCAGGATCTGGATGTGGCGATTGCCGAGCACCACCAGGGCGCCCGAGCCGAAGCGCGGCCGATCGCCGCTGGCGGCCTTCGGCTGCGGGGCGATGCGCTCCATGCTCACGCACAGGCGCTTGGCGAGCGGGTAGGCGAGCACCGTCATCAGCAGCAGGGCCAGCACCACAAGGCCGATCAGGTTCACGGTGCCTAGCGGGCCGGCGAGGCTGCCGACCAGCCCCCCGGAGAGGATGCCGGCGACGGTGCCGAAGCCGCTGATCAGCGGCATCAGCCGCTTCGCCGAGCGGGTGCTGAGCAGCGCGCCGTTGGTGTTCCACGCCTGGAGAATGATCAGGGTGCCGAAGATCTCGGCGAATACCATCAGCGCGATCAGCATCCACTGCGGGGCGCCATCGATGCCGATCCAGAGCATGACGAAGAGCATGGCGAACAGCATCACCATGAGCATCTCGAACAGCCCGGCTCGCACCTTGCCCTGCAGCCTGCCGTAGGTCGCGCCGGCCGCGACGGCGCCCACGCCGTTGACCATGTAGACGTAGATCAGCACGTCGCCGCCGTAGGCCGACAGGAACAGCGTCTCGGCAACGATCTGCGAGACGATCAGGGCCAGCGTTGCCAGGAACAGGTTGGCGCCCAGCAGCAGCAGGGTGCCGAGTTCGTCCCGCTTGACCAGCAGCAGGTTAAGGAGGCGGTCGATCATCCGGGGTGCGGGTTGCGTTGCGTGGCCGGGTCTGGAGGGCGCAGGTCAGGAAGCAGTCTATCGCAGATGATCGGCGCCGCACGTCCCCGCGAGGCGGGCGATCAGGTCGTCGAGGTCGGGGGCGGCGCCGTTCACGGGAAGGGTGTGCTCATCAGCTGCTATTGGTTCGCGACGTGCGCGCTGCAGTCCAAGGACCGCGAGATCGGCCTCGGACGGATCGCTTCCCGCTCGTGCGCGTGCCGTGATCCGTGCCTCGAGCAGAGCGTCGTCGGCCTGCACATCGAGGATCGCGAACGGCACCCGCAGCGTCTCCGCCAGCGCGGCGAACGCATCGCGCCTGCCGCGTTCGAGGAACGTCGCGTCGACGATGGCCGGGTAACCGGCCTCGACGACCGTACGGGCGAGATCGGCGAGTCGGCGGTAGGTCCGCTCGGTCAGCTCGGCGCCGTAGACGGCCGACTTGTCGTCCTCGGCCGTGACGCTCTCGGCGTCGCGACCGAGCAGGCGCTTGCGCTCCACGTCGGAGCGCAGGCGGATCGCGCCGAGCCGTTCGACGAGTTTCCCGGCGACGTGGCTCTTGCCACAGCCCGACAGGCCGTGGGTGACCAGCAGGCACGGTCGGCGCGGTTGGCGCAGGCGCTCGGCCAGTGCCAGGTAGTCGTGTAACTCCGACGGATCGCCAACACCCTGGCCGAGGCGGATCGCCGCGACCTTGGCCCGTACCAGCGCGCGGTAGACCTGGTAGAAGGGCTGCAGGCGCAGGCCGGCGTAATCACCGCCGCGCGCCAGGTAGGCGTCCAGCAGCCGGTTGGCGAGTTCCTGGGCACCGTGTTCTGCCAGGTCCATCAACAGGAAGGCGAGGTCGCTCTGCACGTCGATCCAGCGCAGCGCCGGGCTGAACTCGAGGCAGTCGAAGGCGCTGATCTCGTCGTCGAGCAGCAGCATGTTGCCGAGGTGCAGGTCGCCGTGCCCCTCGCGGATCCACCCTTCGGCCTTGCGTGCGGCGAGCAGCTCGCGCAGCTCGTGGTATCTGTTGATGCTCCAGTCGCGCAGCCGCTCGAGGCGCGCGCGCTCGGTCGGGTCGTCGAGCAGCGGATCGATCTGCACGAAGTTCTCACGCACCGGATGGAACACCAGGTCGGGCTCGCCGTAGGGCGATTCCTTCCCGGCGACCTCGGCTTGGGCGTGGAAGTCGGCGACCAGCCGGGCGATGGCATCGGCGCGGGATCCATCCAATGCGCCCTCTGCCAGCACCCGGTCGAGCAGGGCTTGCTGGGGAAATTCGACCATGCGCACCGCATACTCGAATGCTTCGCCGGCGCCGTTGAGGGTGGGGGCGTCGGGGGTGCCGGTCAGCGCGACCACGTCGCGATAGAGATTAGGCGCGAGGCGGCGGTTCAGGCGCAGCTCCTCGTCGCAGAAGTGACGGCGGGACTCGAGCGTGGAGAAATCGAGGAATCCGAGATCGACCGGCTTCTTGATCTTGTAGGCGTACGGCCCGGTCAGCAGCACCCACGAGATGTGGGTCTCGTGCAGCTCGAAGTGTTCGACGGGGTGGTCGAAGCGGCCCGGGTCCTGCAGTGCCGCGATCAGCGTCGGCTCGCTCATCGGCCTCCGGCCTCCGTGCGGGGAGGGCGCAAGGGTAGCAGGTTTGTCGGGCGCGTCGCCCGTGGCCGGTGGTAGAATGGGCGCTGCCATCGCCAGTCCCCGATCCCGCGCCAGAGATGCCCCCCCGAAAACGGTCACGGCGCCGCCGCAAGACACCCCAGCGGCCGCCGCGCCGCCTGTTCTGGCGGCTGTTCAAGCTGCTCTTCTGGGTCGCGCTGGTCAGCGCGCCGCTGGTGGTCGGCTACCTCTTCTACCTCGACCGCGAGGTGCGTACCCAGTTCGAGGGCAAGCGCTGGGCGGTGCCGGCGCGCGTCTTCGCCCGCCCGCTGGAGCTGTTCCCGGGGCTGAAGCTCGACCCGGAGCGCTTCGAGGCCGAGCTCAAGCTGCTGCGCTACAGCAAGGGGCGCGCCGCCCAGGCGCCGGGCAGCTACGCGCGTGCCGGCAACGTGCTCTCGCTGCGCACCCGCGGCTTCCGTCA
>CBDTVS010000051.1:0-8384 GCA_965364245.1 uncultured Gammaproteobacteria bacterium
CGCACGGCACGACGATGCTGCGGTTCCACAGGTAGCACGGCAGCATCACCAGGTCGTCGAAGTGCTCCATCGCCTCGGTGGCGATCGCCAGGTCGATCACCCCCTCGGCGGCCATGCCGGCGATCTGCATCGGCGTGCCCTGGTGCAGCTGCAGGGTCACCTCGGGGTAGCTGCGCGCGAACGCGCCGATCCCCCGCGGCAGGGCGTAGCGCGCCTGGGTGTGGGTGGTGGCGATGGAGAGCGTGCCGCGCTTCTCGTCGACGTAGTCGGCGGCGGCGCGACGAATGCCGTCGACCCCCTCGAGCACCTCGCCGGCCATGCGCACGATCTCGCGGCCCGCCGCGGTCAGGCTCACGAGGTGCTTGCCGCTGCGCTCGAAGATCTCCACGCCGAGCTCGTCCTCGAGCTGGCGTACCTGCTTGCTGACCCCGGGCTGGGAGGTGAACAGCGCCTCGGCGGCGGCGGAGACGTTGAGCCCCTGGCGCGTCACCTCGACGATGTAGCGCAGCTGCTGGAGCTTCATGGTGCGGGACTGGCACGGCTGCGCTGAACCGCGGCCTGGCGTCGCGTCCCGGGGCGTCTGCGCAGCGGGTCGAAGCGGTGGCGCTCCAACGCCCAGTCGGTCGCGGAGGCGGTCAGCACCAGGCAGCCGGGGCCGCCGTAGGTGCGGAACTTGCCGGCCGCGCCCGGGTTGAGCACCCAGGGCATGGTGTCGCAGTCGCACACCTGGCGGTGGCTGTGGCCGACGACGATGGCACGCGCGTCCGGGAAGCGGCGGCGCAGCCGCTGGTGGCGCTCGTAGAGTGGGCCGGCGCGGTGGCCATGGATGATCGCCAGCCGAGCCCGGTGGTGTCCTTGCCGGCCCAGTCGCGCGGCGTGTCGTTGTTGCCGCGTACCACCACCACCCGCCCGAGCCGCGGCTGCAGCTCGCGCAGCACACCGAAGTCGCCGATGTCGCCGCCGTGCACCGCCATGTCGCACCCCTCGACCAGCGTGGCGATGCGTGGGTCGAGGTAGCCGTGGGTGTCCGACAGCAGTGCGATGCGCAGGATCTGTCCAGCCTCGCTCATGCCGTGCAGTCTGGCGTGGCCACGGATGAACGGCAAGCAACCGCAGCAATCACAGGGACATGTGGCGCACGGCCACCCGCCCGCGCTTCGTAAACCCGCGGCGATGCGGTTATGCTAGCGACACACCACGGCAAGTGTGGCCTTGAGGCCTTTGAAAAATGAGCGAACGCACGGCGACGGTCCGCCGCGACACCAAAGAGACTCAGATCGAGGTCCGTGTTGATCTCGACGGCACCGGGCGCGCCGAGCTGGCGACCGGGTTGCCGTTTCTCGACCACATGCTCGACCAGGTCGCGCGCCACGGATTGCTCGACCTGGCGGTCACCGCCAACGGCGACCTCGAGATCGATGGCCACCACACCGTCGAGGACATCGGCATCACGCTCGGCCAGGCGGTCGCGCAGGCGCTCGGCGACAAGACCGGCATCCGTCGCTACGGTCACGCCTACGTGCCGCTCGACGAGGCGTTGTCGCGCGTGGTGCTCGACCTGTCGGGTCGGCCCGGCATGCTCTGGCGGGTGGAGTTTCCGCGCGCCCGGGTCGGCGATTTCGATACCGAGCTGTTCCACGAGTTCTTCCAGGGTTTCGTCAACCATGCCCAGGTCACGCTGCACGTCGATGCGCTGCGCGGCGAGAACGCGCACCACATCGCCGAGACGGTGTTCAAGGCCTTCGCCCGCGCGTTGCGCATGGCGGTCGAGCCCGACCCGCGCATGACCGGCGTCATGCCATCGACCAAGGGGCAGCTCTGAGCCGTACCGCCTGGCGCCAAGCCACCCCGCCATGAACACGATCGCGATCATCGATTACGGCATGGGCAACCTGCACTCCATCGCCAAGGCGCTGGAGCACGTGGCCGGCCGTCGCGTGCGTGTGACCGCGGTGGCCAGCGAGATCCTCGCGGCGGAGCGGGTGGTGTTCCCCGGCCAGGGGGCGGCGCGCGACTGCATGCACGAGATCCGCGCGGCCGGGCTGGTCGACGTGATCCGCGAGGCCGCGCGCAGCAAGCCGTTCCTCGGCATCTGCATGGGCCTGCAGGTGCTGCTCGAGCGCTCCGACGAGGGCGGCGGCGTCGACTGCCTCGGCCTGGTACCGGGCCGCGTGCGCTTCCTCGGCGAGGGCGCCGACCCGGCGGCCGGGCGGCTGAAGATCCCGCAGATGGGCTGGAACCAGGTCGAACAGGTCGGCCACCACCCGCTGTGGGCCGGCATCGACGACCAGAGCCGCTTCTACTTCGTGCACAGTTACTATGTCGATCCGGACGACCCCACGTTGGTCGCCGGCCTGACCGACTACGGGCGGCGTTACGCTTCGGTGCTCGCCCGGGACAACGTCTTCGCGGTGCAGTTCCACCCCGAGAAGAGCCAGCATACCGGCCTGCGGCTGCTGGCGAACTTCGCCGAATGGGACGGCAGCGCGCCACCACGCGACAGCCAGGAGTGACGAGGACAAGACGATGCTGCTGATACCGGCGATCGACCTGAAGGATGGTAAGTGCGTGCGCCTGCGCCAGGGCCGCATGGAGGACGTGACGGTCTTCTCCGACGACCCGGTGGCGGTCGCCGGGCGCTGGGTCGAGGCCGGCGCGAGGCGCCTGCACGTCGTCGACCTCAACGGCGCGTTCGCCGGCGAGCCGGTCAACGCGCAGGTGATCCACGACATCTGCGCGGCGTATCCCGACCTGCCGGTGCAGGTCGGCGGCGGCATCCGCGACGAGGAGACGGTGGTCACCTACCTCGAGGCCGGCGTGCGCTACGTGATCATCGGCACCAAGGCGGTGACCCAGCCGCACTTCGTCAACGACCTGTGCATGGAGTTTCCCGGTCACGTGATCGTCGGCCTGGACGCCAAGGACGGGCGTGCCGCGGTCGACGGCTGGTCGAAGCTCTCCAGGCACGACGCGGTCGAGCTCGCCCAGCAGTTCGAGCAGGACGGCGTGGTGTCGATCGTCTACACCGACATCGGCCGCGACGGCATGATGAGCGGCGTCAACGTCGAAGCGACCGTGCGCCTCGCCGAGTCGGTGCACATCCCGGTCATCGCCTCCGGTGGCATCACCAGCATCGAGGATGTGCGCGCGCTGTGCGCGGTGGCCGACGCCGGCATCATCGGCGCCATCACCGGACGCGCGATCTACGAGGGCACGCTCGACCTGGCCGCGGGGCAGAAGCTCGCCGACGAACTCAGCGCCGACCCGTTCGAGGCGTGATATGGGACTCGCCAAGCGCATCATCCCGTGCCTCGACGTCGACCGTGGTCGCGTGGTCAAGGGGGTGCGCTTCGTCGACATCCGCGACGCCGGTGACCCGGTCGAGGTCGCGCGCCGCTACGACACGGAAGGGGCCGACGAGATCACCTTCCTCGACATCACCGCCAGCTCCGACGACCGCGACACCATGCTGCACGTGGTCGAGGCGGTGGCCGGCGAGGTGTTCATCCCGCTGACCGTCGGCGGCGGCATCCGCTCGCTCGACGACATCCGCCGGCTGCTCAACGCCGGTGCCGACAAGGTCTCGATCAACACCGCGGCGGTCCACGACCCGGAGTTCGTCAAGGCCGCCGCCGAGCGCTTCGGTTCGCAGTGCATCGTCGTCGCGATCGACGCCAAGCAGGTCGCCGACGACCCACCGCGCTGGGAGATCTTCACCCACGGTGGGCGCAAGCCGACCGGTCTCGACGCCATCGAGTGGGCGCGGCGCATGGTCGACTACGGCGCCGGCGAGATCCTGCTGACCAGCATGGACCGCGACGGCACCCGCAGCGGTTTCGACCTGGCGCTGACGCGCGCGATCAGCGAGGCGGTCGACGTGCCGGTCATCGCCTCGGGCGGGGTCGGCACCCTCGACCACCTGGTCGAGGGGGTGCGCGACGGGGCCGCCGACGCGGTGCTCGCGGCGAGCATCTTCCACTTCGGCGAGTACACCATCGAGGCGGCCAAGCGGCACATGGCCGAGCACGGCATCGAGGTGCGCCTGTGACGCGCACTGGTGAGCCATCGGGCGCTTGCGCATAATGGCCCGCCCGCCGCGAGGAACCACCGACCCATGACCCACGCCTGGCTCGACGAGATCAAATGGACCGACGACGGCCTGGTGCCGGCGATCGCGCGCGACGCCGACAGCGGCGAGATGCTGATGCTCGCGTGGATGAACCGCGAGTCGCTGGCGCTGACCGCGCGCGAGGGGCGTGCCGTCTACTGGTCGCGCTCGCGCAAGAAGCTGTGGCGCAAGGGCGAGGAGTCGGGCCACGTGCAGAAGGTGCGCGAGATCCGCCTCGACTGCGACAAGGACGTGATCGTGCTCAGCGTCGAGCAGATCGGTGGCATCGCCTGTCACACCGGGCGCCGCCACTGCTTCTTCCGTCGCCTCGAGGGCGAGCACTGGGTCGAGGTCGAGCCGGTGGCCAAGTCGCCCGAAGAGATCTACGGCAAGGGCGGATGAGCGACGCGGTACTCAACGACCTGGCCGCGGTGCTCGAGGCGCGCAAGGCCGCCGAACCGGAGGGCTCGTACGTGGCCGGCCTCTACGCCGCCGGACTCGACGCCATCCTGCAGAAGGTCGGCGAGGAGGCGGTCGAAACAATCCTCGCGGCCAAGCAGGGCGACGCGACACGAATCGTGCAGGAGACCGCGGATCTGTGGTTTCATTGCCTGGTCATGCTCGCGCAGCAGGGGCTCGGCCCGCAGGCGGTGCTGGACGAACTGGAACGCCGCTTCGGCCTCTCCGGTCTCGCCGAGAAGGCGGCCCGGGGCGACGCGACGGCACGGGACTAGAACCTAAAGACTTTCCGGAGGAGACGGGCATGGGCATCAGTATCTGGCAGCTGCTGATAATTCTGGCGATCGTGGTGCTGCTGTTCGGCACCAAGAAACTGCGCAACATCGGCGGCGACCTCGGCGGCGCGATCAAGAGCTTCCGCAGCGCGGTCAAGGATGGCGAGGGCGCCAAGGAAGACGCCCAGGCCGAGACCAAGGCGATCGACGAGACCGGCGAGGGGCAGACCATCGACGGCGAGGTCACCTCCAAGGAAAAGGACAAGGTCTGATCCATCGCGCTCCCCGCGCCACCACCGCGCCTGAGCGGAACCCCCTCACGTGTTCGACGTAGGCTTCTGGGAACTGGCGGTCATCATGATCGTCGCGCTGCTGGTCATCGGGCCTGAGCGGCTGCCGCGCGTGGCGCGCACCGTTGGCCTGTGGCTCGGCCGGGCGCGCTCGGCATTCAACAGCGTCAAGGCCGACATCGACCGCGAGCTGCGTGCCGAGGAGCTCAAGACCATGCTCACCAAGCAGGCCGAAGCGCCCGAACTGCAGCAGTTTCGCAACGAGCTGACCCGCGACGTCGCCAGCCCGTCACCGACCGGCGAGACGCTCGATACGAAGCCGGCCACGGGTTCGCCAGCACGCGACGATGAGCGAAGCTGAGCGCGACGAGGGCGAGGTCGGCCAGGAGCAGCCGTTCCTCGCCCACCTGGTCGAGCTGCGCGACCGGTTGCTGCGCGCGGTGCTCGCGGTGCTGGTGCTGTTCCTCGGCCTGTTCCCGTTCGCCAACACCCTCTACGAGTACGTCGCCGGGCCGCTGATGGCCCACCTGCCGGAAGGCAGCAACATGATCGCCATCGACGTGGCGACGCCGTTCCTGACCCCGTTCAAGCTGGCGCTGGTGGCGGCGATCTTCCTCGCCATGCCCTACCTGCTCTACCAGGCGTGGGCGTTCGTTGCCCCGGCGCTCTACAAGCACGAAAAGCGGCTGGTGTTTCCGCTGATGGTGACCAGCTCGATCCTGTTCTATCTGGGCATCGCGTTCGCCTACTACGTCGTCTTTCCGCTGGTCTTCGCGTTCCTGACCAGCACGGCCCCGGCGGGGGTCGAGATGATGACCGACATCAACCGCTACCTCGACTTCGTGCTGACCATCTTCTTCGCCTTCGGCCTTGCCTTCGAGGTGCCGATCGCCACCATCCTGCTGGTCTGGACCGGGGCCACCACGCCGGACAGCCTGCGCGCGAAGCGGCCCTACATCATCGTCGGCGCGTTCGTCGTCGGCATGTTGCTGACCCCGCCGGACATCATCTCGCAGACCCTGCTGGCGCTGCCGATGTGGGTGCTGTTCGAGCTCGGCGTGATCTTCTCGCGCATCTACGCGAAACCCGCCGAGGCCGGAGAAGAGCCCGCAACGGACGACTACGGCGAGCCGCAGGCGACCGGCGACGAGACCCCCGACGCACCGCTGAGCGACGCCGAGATGGAGGCCGAGCTCGACCGTCTCGAGGCGGAGCAGGCCGCGCTCGAGGCCGAGCTCGACGAACTCGGTGACGATGGCACGCGCGACACCGACCCCGGGAAGCCGGACGACCCCACCCCTCCGAAGTCCTGACCCTCAGGCCGCCAGCAGGCGGTCGATCAGCCGCTGCGCCTGCCCGGCGTAGCCCCCGCCGAACAGGTTCAGGTGGTTGAGCACGTGGTAGAGGTTGTAGAGGTCGCGGCGCACCGCGTAACCGGCCGCGAGCGGTGCCGCCTCGCGGTAGGCGGCGTAAAACGCCGGGTCGAAACCGCCGAACAGCTCGGTCATCGCCAGGTCCGCCTCGCGGTCGCCGTGGTAGACCGCCGGGTCGAACAGCACCGGCGTGCCGTCCGGCAGCGCGCCCCAGTTGCCGCCCCACAGGTCGCCGTGCAGCAACGACGGTGCCGGGTGGTGGCCGGCGAGCAGGGTGTCGAGACGGTCGAGCAGCCGTTCGCCACCGCGCAGGCGGTGACCATGGCGTGCCGCGAGCTCGAGCTGGAAGCCGAGCCGGCGCTCGCGCCAGAACGTCACCCACTCGCTGAGCCAGCCGTTCGGCTGCGGGGTGCTGCCGATGGTGTTGTCACGCGTCCAGCCGAAGGCGTCGGCGCGGGTCGCGTGCAGCGCGGCGAGCTCGCGGCCGAGACGCGCCGCGCAGGCGCGGTCGCCGCCGCGCAGTTCCAGCTGCTCGAGCGCCAGGAACGCGCGCTCTCCGGCACGGCCGTGGCAGACCGGACGCGGCACGCGTACCGTGCCGGTCGCGGCCAACGCAGCGAGACCGGCCGCCTCGGCGGCGAACATCGCTGCGCCCGCGGCATCGTTGAGCTTGACGAAGAAGGACCCGGCGCTGGTCTCGAGCGTCCACGCGGCGTTGATGCAGCCGCCGCCGATCGGGTGGCGGTCACGCGCGTGCAGGTCGTGGCCGACGGCCTCGCGCAGCGCCTCGACGATGGCGTCCCAGGGTTCCATCCCGACGATTCCGGCAGGCTTGGGGGATCCCGATTGTCGAGCGCTGCCGGGGTGCGGTCAAACCGCGCGGGGCGCTCTGGTAGACTGCGCGCGATGGACGTCTCGCACCTCCTCGACGACCTCAACGAGGCCCAGCGCGAGGCGGTCAGCGCCCCGCCCGGACCGATGCTGGTGCTCGCCGGCGCCGGCAGCGGCAAGACCCGGGTACTGGTCCATCGCATCGCCTGGCTGCTGCAGGTCGAGGGCGTCTCGCCGCACTCGCTGCTCGCCGTGACGTTCACCAACAAGGCCGCCGCCGAGATGCGTGGGCGCGCCGAGGCGCTGCTCGGCATGCCGACCCGTGGCTTGTGGATCGGCACCTTCCACGGTCTCGCCCACCGCCTGCTGCGCCTGCACTGGCGCGAGGCGAAGCTCCCCGAGACCTTCCAGATCCTCGACGCCGACGACCAGTACCGGCTGCTGCGCCGGGTGCTGCGCGGCCTGGATCTCGACGAGGCGCGCTGGCCGCCGAAGCAGGCGCAGCACTGGATCAACGCGCGCAAGGACGAGGGGCTCAGGCCCCAGCACCTCGACGACCGCGGCGACCCCTTCGAGCGCCAGATGGTGCGCATCTACACCGCCTACCAGGGCGCCTGCGAGCAGGCCGGTGTGGTCGACTTCGCCGAGCTGCTGCTGCGCGCGCACGAGCTGTGGCTGCAGCAGCCGGCGCTGCTCGAGCACTACCGGAAACGCTTCCGCCACCTGCTGGTCGACGAGTTCCAGGACACCAACAGCATCCAGTACGCATGGCTGCGCATGCTCGCCGGCGACGAGGGCTGCCTGTTCGCGGTCGGCGACGACGACCAGTCGATCTACGGCTGGCGCGGCGCGCGGGTCGAGAACCTGCAGCAACTGCGCGACGACTTCACCGGCACGACGCTGCTGCGCCTGGA
Organism: uncultured Gammaproteobacteria bacterium; assembly: GCA_965364245.1. GTDB lineage: Bacteria > Pseudomonadota > Gammaproteobacteria > QNFN01 > QNFN01 > QNFN01. The sequence goes on from CBDTVS010000051.1 coordinate 8,251, forward strand.
GCAGAACTACCGCTCCACCGCCACCATCCTCAAGGCCGCCAACGCGCTGATCAGCCACAACCAGGCGCGCCTCGGCAAGGAACTCTGGAACGGCGGCGACGACGGCGACCCGATCCGCCTCTACGCGGCGTTCA